>DVLI01000017.1 GCA_018715595.1 Candidatus Caccoplasma merdavium
GAGGTGCGGTAGAATATGCCGTCGCTCGAAACGAAAGGTTCCCCGTTGAGGGTCGCCTCGGCCAGGACGAATCCGTTGTAGGGTTGCGGACGGAAGATGAGATCCACCCCTTCCGGAACGGATTCGGAGAAATTGCCCGGCAGGAGGGTGGAGTCGCCCATGATGACGCGTCCGCCCCCGTCGTTAAAGGAGACGTTGAGTCGGAAAGTTTGTTCCACAGCGGTGCTGTCGTCGGGAGCCGCGGATGAGCGAGAAGCTGCGGTCATGCTGCTTAGTGACAAAAGCAAAAACGTCACAATCAACGGTAATGGTGTAATTGCAAATGTTTTCATAATTGAATAATATTAGAGTGTTTAAATATTTGAAGACAACAATATTGAGGTTTGATGGCAGAACTTTTCTATGACGGAAACACTCTTTGAGAGTAGAGAGGGACCATTGTAAAAACATTTTTTTTCTTTCCATCCGCATCGAACGGAAATGACGTATGGTGGCTAAGATATAAAATTTATTGATACAGTAAAAGAATATCTTAAAAATTTTTAGAAATATACAGTAAAAAATTCGTAATTGAAAAACAAAAAGGCATTGTTCGGGAACTTCCTTGTTCAGTCGGTAAAAAGCGGAGCATTGTCGACCGTCTTTTCGGAGTTTTTATAGAACCAGTGAGAAAGAAATTTTCCGATGTTTTATTTCTTATACCGATACCGGAATTGTGGCAAGTGGCGTCAGTCCAAATTTTGCCATGATTATCTGAGTTACAAAAAAAGGGAAGACGAAAATCTTCCCTTTTCTGTGACCCCGGAGGGGCTCGAACCCTCGACCCAATGATTAAGAGTCATTTGCTCTTCTTCGGCATCTGAAAGCTCGCTAATGCTCACTTTTGGATGCAACCAGCTGAGCCATGGTCACTTATGAATCAGTAGAGTTGCAAAAATCACTCGCGATCTTATTGTTAATGCACTTTAGTTTACACCTCGGTTTACACAATCTGTAATTGTTAATAATTGTATTGCTTATCTCATCTAAATATCGTTGGATGGGATTTCTATTCTCGTGATGTGAAGTTAGCAAATTGGGTTGAGTTGTGCAAATAAACACAAGGAAATCAAGCGTATATGCTCATATTATTCAAGCGTTTCTGAACACTTGAAAAGCGATAGTATTCTAATAATAGAAATTATAGAATAAAGCAGCTTACTTGAAAGGTAGTACTTTTTCAGAATCCTCCCTATAAACAAACTTTCCTTGAACAAATTTCCTGTATGTTCAGGTGCAACTTATTTTAATATCTTCTCATGTATAATATTATAAACAAGCAATTGTTTTTCTTTATTTAATTGACATTTTAATTATTTACAGACATATTTTTCATGGAATTGTTTCATCATGTCGATAAATTCATTAGGAAGTCTTTCCAGTACTTCTTTTTTTATGTATGCCGGTATCTCCTTGTAAAAAGCCTCTGCTATTCCACCTGTTATTGCTCCCATTGTATCAGCATCTCCATTTAATGATATTGCTAAACGTATGGCACTTTCATAATCTGTACTTTCCAAAAACGCAATAATTGATTCTGGTACAGTTCCCTGACATGTTTCAACAAACCGATAATTTTTTCTTATCTCATTACAAGTTCTTCTAAGGTTATAGCCAAAATTCTTTTCAATATATTGCTTTATTACTTGTTTGGACTTCCCTATACGTGCCATAAAAATTGAAGTGGCTACAGCTTGTGCTCCTTTTATTCCTTCCGGATGGTTGTGTGTAACCTCTGCACTTTGTTTAGCTGCGTTTAGTGTTTCTTCTAATGTGTCAAAAGCCCATCCTACTGGACTAACCCTCATTGCAGAACCATTTCCAAAGCTGTTGTATGGTTTTGGGTCATTCTCTCGAAGCCATTCAAAAAAGGAACTTCCATATCCTACTCCAATATAGCGATTACCATAGTCCTGCATAATTCCTAATAAGCTGTCTCCTGTCAGTAGCCAATCAGCATTTGCAACGGTCATCACCGTGTCATCAGTAAAATGGGATGAATCACCGTTGAAGAGTTTGAAATCAATTGTTTTTACAGGGCAGAACTCATAATATGAACCTATTACGTCACCAGCAATTGCACCTAATAAAATATCATTCATAACTAATTCATTTTAAAATCAATATAGAGAACCTTTTTCAAAATTCCCCTATAAAACAGACTTCCTTCAAAAAATGTACTCCTTCTCAAATACTACAAGGTAAGCCTTATTTCCTCGAATACCATAAAAAGGCAACTCTATCCTATTCTCTAATTATTGTGAGAAGTAAAGAAATGAGAAAAGCGTAACGAAGGGATAAAATATTCGTTGCGTTTTATTTTTCTATTAGGGTAGCTAAGAAGAACCATGTATGTCAAACAGCACAAATGTTTAGTTTATCTTTTCATGTTGTAAGTGATAGGAATGATTTGTAGTTAGACCGTATATTACAGTGGCTTGCATTATGAATTGCGCCTATTTTATGGTTATAACTCTACAACACAATAACACCACATGACATTTAGAAACTCTACATATATCTCAAATTCTCCAGATTTTCTTTGTAATATCCTTAAGATACCTGAGTCTTTGTCTTGGTCAATAAATTTAATAACTATATGATAATCTCCATCTGAATCATAGAATGAGGTAACAAATTCTTGCAGATGATATACTTGAGCAATAGGAGAATATATAGTTGCAATATCTGTATCAAAGTTTATCGTTAGCAACATATCTGACGATTCCCATTCACTCCATCCTGACCAAGAAGATGTATAAGTATTATATGAATTTGTAGAAAATGCTACAGTTCGATAATGTAGTGTTTGGGAATAAGATGATATTCCCATAAGAAGAAATATAGCAATAAACAGTCTGGTTTTCATTTTCACAATAGTTTATATCTAGGCGATAGTACTTTTTTCAAATTCTCCCTATAAAACAGGATTCTTAGAAAAAAGTACCTTTATGCCCATAATATTTATTCAGGTCTGAATCCCTTTATCTCAATTCTTTCCTTTTGTTCTAGTTCTTTGCTCAACGTGCTAAATTCACCCTGTACTTTCTGCAGGGCAAGAAAGAAACCGTTTAACATAGATTTTAGATATACTTTATAATCAGGGATGTCATAAGCAAAATATATTGCTATTTTGCAAAATGCAATAATACTCCCTTCCTCTTTTCTTATAGTATATAAACTTGTAATGGCACAACACTCATTTGCCTTATTAATAGCATGTTTTAAACTATCTGCATTAGGATCATTTATCCCAATTTCTATCCATGGAGAACTATAAATCCAAATGAAAGGAGTGTCATTATTTGCGCTTATGGAAAAAGTTTCTCCTTGGTATGCGAAGACTATAAAATTCTCATCGTCTATCTCATATTGGCAACCTATGTCTGTTAATGTTTTCAACAAAAAATTCCTTGTCTGATACTCGTCTTTATTTTTGGCATTGTTAAAGACTTCATTTGTTTTTTCATAATCAGACTTTCCTTTCTTGCCTTTTTTGTCGGCAGCTCTCTTTTTTCTAACAATATACGTGATAGCCATTACGATAAGACATAATACTACAAGTCCAGATTCCATATCAATTGATATTTTTAGTTTGTTTTTAGTACTTAAAATTCTTCTATTTCTTCGTTATAAGTTCAGAGGACTTTTAAAATTCACTCTATAATACTGGTATTTCTTCTAAAAATGTTCCCTTGTTTTATATCCGATTTTCAATCTGTTCAAATGGAAAATCCATTTTGCCATTCTCATAAAACGAAATGCTGTCAAGAGCATTTACATAGCCACTTCCATATTCTACCATTTCCCATTTGCCAACTATCAGGTTGTCAATGGAAACAGATTGTTGCTTGTTGTCACAACTCCAAATAAGTAGCAAAGTAAGCATCGTAAAATAGAATGGTATTTGTTTCATCTGCATATCTACTTTTGAATTTTATCTGTTCTTAATTATAGTAAAACTTTTTCTTGACTGTCTATATAAATAGAAATTTGTTCAAAAAGATTTCAGCAAATATCATCCCATAGAACTGTCTGAATCATTTTCTTACCACACACAGGACAACCCTTATCCCATTTCTGCATCTTGGCTGTACAACATTTTGATAATGGAAATTCTCCGGTTTGTTCCTTTTCATAAGGGACATTAATGCTCTCCACCTTTTTACACGCAGGGCATTGAAGTTGGATATAGTTGTATTCAGAGAACAACCTACCACCCTCTGACAACCTATCTATGGTATATCCACAATCGGGACATTCGTATTTATAAAAGGTATGTGACATATTCGATATTTTGATTGATTGCAAACTCTATTTATTGAGCGATTTAGGATTAATTGGTCATTGCTTCTCTAATTCTTCCTCTATGTATAACTCTGTGTTTTCATGAATAGAAATAACTTCCATTTTTTTAGCTTCAACTTTTATAGCATTTCCACAAGTGAAGGTCAGAGTGTCAGCGTGTTCTTGAATTTTGTTAGTAGGATAAAATCTTATTAAAGCAGTTTCACTACTTCTAATAGAAAAACATTCTAATTCGTGGAATCTAAAACGAACATCTTTATTTATATATTCCATTTGTTTTGTTTTAGGTTCATATGTCTGACAATCACCCGTAATGGTAAGCTCTATTTCTTTATGAGTTTCTTCTTTAATTACAACATTAGATATTCTATATGGGTTATAAGGCATATCGCATCCGTTAATAAGAATGTCTAATCCTTTTATTGTCTTTTCTTTATTCAGTAAATATGGATATATTGAAGAGTCAATTTTGCAATTATTCCTTACTTCGTTGTGTAGATTGAGAATATATAGTTGTTTAACATAGTAATCTCTTATCTCTTCTGACTTTGTTGTTTTTATAACTTCTGTATATATATATTTCTGCTTCTCATAATCACCTGTTTGTGGCATTGCACAACATATCAAATCATAGAAATCAATTTTATCACGAATAGGCTGTGCCATTTGAAAAGCAGCTATTATATTGGCACAGCAAAAATCTTCAAACATTTTATCTTTTAAACTTCTGAAATCATCATATCCCCAATATGCAATAGGTATTGGAACTGTAAAAGGACGTGCAAGCATAAAATCCTTTCTACACTTTTCTATTGTGTTTTGCACACCACTCTCGAAAAGTGCTTTAATGATTTCTATCCTATTGTTTTTTACTAATTCATTCCAAACCATTGTAAAGTCTAAATGTTAATCATAATTATGGAAGTATTGATATATGGCACAATCAAAACAGAATCTTCACATTCACTTCAATGCACGAACTATCATCGAAAATATGATAAAAGCAATGACAACTGCAATTATGGATGCTAAACATCCTCTACCGTTGGTATCGTTATTATTCTTCTTGAACGCATTATAAGCACCATAACCAATAAAAGCCAAGATAATGAAAAACCATATCGGACTGAATGAAGAATCTCCATCACGGACAGAATAATCTCTTCCGTAATCGTCCCGACCAGCAAAAGCATTCACTATGGTTAAGAAGCAACCTAAGCAACTGACTAATAGTTTTTTAATCATATTTCAAATAAACACATTCTAATTCAACGAGAAGTATAGCAAACATTTTCTGCAAAATATCCATTCAAAATTCGTATTGTGCAAGGGATTTGTCCTGAATACCCCTCACGGCATATTTTACCATGAACTCGTTCTTCTTCAAAATAAATATGTTTATTTCCTATAAACTGGACTAGTCCTTGTAAAACTTCTCTTAATGTAATATATGGAATAGCTTTTCTAATTAAGTCGAAAACATAAGTATTTATAGTCCCTTTGGGGCTATAAACCACACCATCATTAAATCGCCCTTTTGTAAGCAATCTTCGAACATCTAAACGTAATGTTTTGTGTGTGGATAGAGATATTAGATTAATCCCTGTAATGGGTGCACAATCCTGTTCTGAAAAAACAGGTTTGTCGTAACCATATTCTGTACTGATTCCTCTACACCAAGCATAGGGTTGATTTGCAAGATAAAATCGTTCATTTATCGGTACATCTATAAAATAGTCTACATTAGCACCATATTTTTTTATGAACTCTCCCCAGGGGATATTTCCTCCTACCCCCATGAAATTAGTCAAACCTCTATTTATGTATTCATCTATCTGCGTTTGACTATAATAATAAGCAGCTTGAAGCCTTGCCATACGGAGCTTTCATCGTCCCTCATCCTCCATTGGAACGGCTAAGTTATTATATGCGAAAAGCGTGAGGACTGTATCTTGCTTATCCTCTTATCGGGCTTCTCGCATTGCCTATGGAGTGGATAAGCAACAGCCACTCACGCCATGCGAGTATATAGTTCTCCCTTTCGGGATAGTATATATCCGTAGCGTGAGCGTTGTTGCTACCCATCCTACTCCATATCCAATTTTGCGAGAATTCGATAAGAAGGACGAGTTCAATAACGCTCTTCGTTCTCTTATGTCTGACAACCTTTCGGAAGTCAGCCACAAAGTTAGCAAAAAAGCGTTGAATATCTGTATCTAAATGAAATATATTTGCTGAATCCTGCTAAATAACAGTATTTTAGATGAAAGACAAATGTGTATCATCCAACAGACCACTTTCTACTATCCTTTTACAAAGCTCATGTGAAGCCCTGTTTCTAAGGTCTGTCCCATAGTTCTCACTGCCCACCATTCTTATTATGGCAACAACTGTCCTTATTAAATTCTGCTGCAAAGTCCGGTGAAAGCACCTTGTACTTTCTGCAAATAGCGCAGGATTCCAGCCATAATCATTCAAGGCTCTTTCCAAGTCTTGTGCAGCCTTGTATTCACGTGTATTCTGTATGTCCATTTTTGTATTGTTTATTACTATATTTATAAGAGTGTCAGGAATAAAAATCGAACACTCCCCATAATGAGGAATGCCCGATTGTCAGAAGTGAATCAATAAGCACTTAGCCCAAGAACCAAGCGTATTTCGTATCTCCATGCAGTGCATTGTTGATGCCTACCGCCACTTCCGTTGCATTCACAGCCCTTTGCAGATAGGTGTCAATATAGCTGCTCTTGTTGGCTTCTGTCAGCAAGTTGTGGAAGTCAAACATGGAGATAGTGTTGCCTTTCGCTCCAAAATTCGGATTGGTGAAGTAATCACGGCAGACATTGTTAATCTGACTGTCCGTAATCAACAAACGTGGAACTGACCTTTGGTAGCCATTAGGCAGAGCCTGATATAATCTCATCCTGCCCACTATCTGCGCAAACTGTGTTTCTGTGAGATAAGACTGTGATAAGTTCTGCATCAGGTGAATCTCCCTCGCAGGGTTGAAGTTGTAGAACAGTTCAAGAACAGCCCTGTAAAGGTCATTCAGATTCATTACTTCAAGTTGAAGTTTCACTCCGTCCCCTGTAAGCACCTGATTGCTGCACACGTTTACTCTCCAACCGATAAAGACAGAGAACTTCTCCATGCCTTTGTTAGCCCTGTAAAGGTTCAGGTCAGAATAGTTCCGGACACCTCCAATGCAAAGCTCCAACTTCTGACCGTTCACCTTTTCATGAATGGTAGGAATGGTGAATGCAAAAGCCAGTCTTTGGTAGAACTGTGTCTTTTCAGATTCCAACAACTCACTTGCTTTCTTGCCAAGTGCTGACGGAACCCTGCCACGTACTATGTGCGACACACGTATTGCAGGCTCACAGATAGTTTCACCTGAAAACATGGTCTGTGCTGCTTCATGCACTGTGTGAATGAAGTCCTGATGAGAGATTGTCAACTCCTGATTCGCCCATGTAGGCACTACACATTGTGTTGTCAGTTCCTCAATGGAGATTTCAGAAGTGTTGGCTTCCAAGAAATTCACGCTGGGTCTGATGGATGGCTGTTCGCTTACTTCCTCAAAAGGAACGTACTCTGCATCCTGTGCAAACGAAGAATGATTGCTGCGTACCATTGGTACAAATGATAATGTTGCTTCCATAATTTAATTGGGATTAAGTGTTATTGATTACAAGGACAATGACTATCATTGTCACATAGTTATAGAGGTTTATAGTAGGATAGGTTATATTTTTCTCCTGTACCTATCGGATAGGTTTTACTTTTCCATTCCACTTATGGGGAGGGGAGTTTTTGGGGGTGTAGTCGCTTGTATGTAACACTTCCCGTATTTTTTTGATTGGCACAAGTTCCTGTTTAGCGTTGTATGTCGCTTTTAAGTTGTAAAGGGGCTATTGCGAATTAGAATTGAGTGGTGCTATATATGTCAGAATTTTAGCGGTCATTTATTGATAAGGTTAACTTGATAGAATCCGACTTCTGTTTAGTGAACTACCTTGATTGATATTAAAAAGAGAACAAGTATATAAATTCAAAAATCCGCAATCGTAAGTGACTGCGGATTTAAGAAATAGAGTAAAATTGAATGTCAGTAAGAGTTTCTTGTTGAGAGTACCTTTTTTTTGATTCTCCCTATAAAACAGACAATCAATGAAAAAAGTCCTTGTCTTTTATATGAGAGATTCAATTAGCCATAATGCCTTTTGTCCTTTGTGTTTGCATTCTTCGACTTGGAAGAACTCACGAATCGTCTGTGCTGTAACCGTATCTTTGGGCGATATGTCAAGCATCTTATAAAGTCTGACTAATTCAGCCTTTATATATTTCAATGTATAGCATTTCCCTACTTGAAAGGAGTTCTTCAATAGTTGGACAAACTCAACACCTGTCGTCTTTTCCCGATAGCGTTTCAGTATCATGGCTTCTTTGATTTTCTTCGGTGAGTAATTGTTAATCTCTATCACTTCCTTTCCTACCGTTTCATAGGCTTCCACTATAAAAGGGTCAAGTCTGCGAAGTTCCCTTATGTGCGTTTGAACAATGGGAGAATCCATGTCGTTTTTCAAAGATTCAAGAATCTCCACCAACTTTTTACGGCTTTCCTTTATTGATGTATTCTTGTTCTCCAATGTCAACCGTTCCTTGTCGCCTAATGGATAAAATAGCGAATCGGATATTTCCGCTCTGAAATGGCTTGTCTTTCCATAGAGTGACATGAGCAAGTCAATGTTGTTGTATGAGGACTTAACCAATGCTTCATCCATATAGTTGTCAATGGCAAAATAATCAATCTTGCCGTTTTTCAGCATTCTGTTGAACGGTAGCACGTCCAAAGCTGCCTTGAAAGCGTTTCTTGTTTCCAAAGAGGTTGCACAATCATATATCCGTTTGACCGTCATATATGCTTCTCTACTTGCTTTGAGATATTCCACTATGCCGGACTTTGTTCTAACAGGGTAACTTTCATTGGTGTTCACGATATGGTGTATGGTGGAAACTCCACCCCTAAACCGTCCGATTGCTTGTACCGCATCCGTGCAAGGGTCTATCATCGTATATTCAGCAAAGTAAGGCTCTGTCACAAAGACAACATCGGGTTTCTCGTCAAGTTCTATATCCAATGCACTGTAAAAACGGCTCGTAAAAAACATATAGAGCTTCTTGTGCTTGTTGTTCCAATTATCATAGGCACGGTTGAATCCGCTTCGTTTCAGTTTATCCACGCTCTTTGTGGAACAAAACACCACACTGTCTTCAATGATATTCAGCTTATTCATAAGTTGAAGAATCATGTCTGTGCTGTTGATGAAAAAGCAAATGCTTCTCGGTTCTTCCTGTACCTGTTGAATTTGGGGCAGGGTCACGTTCAACGCTTCAAGCACGTTGTTTGTATGGACTATGTTCATTGCTTTTGTGTAATCGTAATCAGGTCTTACTTCTACAAGTATGAAACCTTGTTTTTCAAAACGTGGGTCAGAGGGAATAATCGGGGTTGCTGACACCATAGCTTTCCCGTCAAAATGAAAGAAATCGTCTATTGGCAAAGTTATATCCTCCCGATAATCGCTGTCCTTGACAAGTTTGTGGCACTCATCCAACAACATGAAACACATCGTGTACATATCCAGTTCCAAATATTCAAAGGCTTGCTTGACCTTGTAGAAACTTTCGGGTGTACATAGTATCTTAATGAGCTTACCATTGGCAATGGTGTCTTCAAGATATGCAATCACATCATCTACCGTGACTTTCTGCATTACCCCGAAAAGGTTGTCTTTCTTGTGCTTCGGGTCTTTACATTTGCCCACAATGGGCGGTTGGTTTAATTCTATAATAATAGAATGGCGTTTAGCCTTGATTTCTGAATAAGTAGCTCCCAGTCCTGTAAGCGTCTTACAGAGAATAGTATTTGTTTCAATCGTATAAATATCAGACAAGCGTTGTCCTTGACTGATGGATAATATGCTTTTTCTCATAATGCTGTTTAATTTAAGAGAGTGGAGAGCTGTTGATTGCTCCCCAACTCTCGGTTAAGTAATAATGCTTATCTAATCAATCCTCTTTCTCGCAAATAGCTTGTGATTTCCTCGTCACGTTCCATAAAGAAAAGGACAGTTCCGTTACGGAAATTGGCTACTGCTGTGAGCTTGCCAGTCCTGTCCCGAAATTCAGGGGTAAACTGAATGTTACCTATTCCGTTTTCCACAAACAGCTTCAACATTTCTTTGCGGAACTTGTTGGCATCCCTTTCTTCGGACTTGGCTACTGCATCGGGCTTCACGTTGAAGTCCTCGGTTTCACCTTTCATCAGATAGTTCATCACCCATGCAAATGCTTCTTGGTCGATTTGATAGGCAAAGTTCTTGGTTGTCTTGCTTTCCACTCTAATTGCTTCATAGCCGTATCGGTCTATGGTGAAGTAGAGGGTCAATCTCTCATTGCGATTCATCATCGCTTTCAACTCTGTGTGAGCTGCCGTATTATCATACGACTGTTCTACTTGGGGATTTATCCCCTCAAAATTGTATTTCATCATACCAATCAATAGTATTAAATATTAAACATCGTAATCTACCCACACATTGCTATGCTGCATCTCGCTTTGTATTTCGATTACGTTGCAAAGGTCGGTATTATTCTTGGGGAACTTTGGTAAGTTATTAAAACTGTTTTTAGAGAGTTTTTTACCAAACAAAAAGGGTGTGTCAGAATAGACACACCCTCTAAAAATCATATCGAATGAAAAGGCTTGCTAATAATATCTTGATGAATCTGTATTATTGGGAGAGGTCTTATATTGCTTTGCTTTGATTATATCGTCAATCGAATCATATTGCATGAGATAATTTTTTAACGACACGCGAATTCTCTCCCCATCCATATAATCCAAAAAGCTTTCTTTTTCCTTGTACTCAATTAAATTGAGCCTGTTCAACAAGTCTGCGATAATCCTGCCTTGTTTTTTGGTTACAGATTTTTCAGTCTTGGACTTGCAGTTAGGTATATCTTGCAGCAAGTGATAAGTTCCCCACATAAATCTTATTGCGTTCACATTCATTTTAGCCCCAACAGTTTTTCCATAAATGGCATATAATTCCTGCTCGGCTTCTTTTACGCTTTTTACACCAAGATATTTTTCAAGATAACGGTCAAGTGCTTCCTGAAACCACGGTGTCTGCTCGTCTATCTTTATAGGGCTTAAATCACCAAATGATATTCTGCATTGTTTGTGGTATTTCTTGACTTTATCATTCAGACTATCGTTGTGGTGCAAGCCTATGTATAGTTTCAACATATCAGGACGGATGGCATGGATGTATTCTTGATATTCGTAATTCATATCTTCCTGTGTGGATTCCGTTGTTTCCAATTTATTTCTCATTAATAGGGCACAGGCATAGAGCAAGACTTGGTAAACTTCGTCTTTCTCTGTAATTTCAAGTTGGTTTTTCTCGCAGAAATCCTCTATGGTAAGCAAATAGGTATCTGTTGATATTCTCATAGGCAATTCTTCTTTTGCTAACGCTTCAAAATGCGCTTCTGCGTAAGCATTGACATCATAATGCCCTTTTTCATTCATGTATCTTTCTTTGTTGGAAGATTCATCTAACTTTATGCTTGCATAGTTACCAAAAAGTTCTTGTATGTACGGATTGTTTCTATCTATTCCAAACCATTTCTTTAATCGAGGTTCAAGACGTATGAATTCCTCCATTGTGAACAGTAGTCTTAAATAATCTCTTTCCATATTTTATGTTATTCATTATAGGGCAAAGTTACAAATAATCCCGCCTATCGTTCTGATAAACAGGATTATTTTTATTAAAGTAGTGATTTCATCGCTTCATCAATCTGCTCATTGTCAAAGCTGTCAAGATAGATTTGCGTCACTCTTTCAGAACTATGCCCCATTATTTCACGAATTACTGCTGTGGGAACACCTGCTTTCTTCATCACTGTTGCTTGGCTGTGCCGGGCAACGTATGTCGTAAGTGGTATAGGCAGGTTCAGTTCTTCGCCAATCTCTTTCAGCCGTTTGTTTACTTTGGCAATAACCTTATGAATGCGGTTGGACTTTTGTATCTCTGTCTTGTGAAAGGATGAGAGAATGGGAAAAAGGTATGGGCTCTCTTTGCGATGGTATTTCTTTATGAGTTCCAGTGCTTGTGGTTGCAAGGGAATCTTTATCAACTTGCCTGTTTTGTGACGTTTGTAAACGAGCTTGTCCTCTATGAGGTTTGCCGGAGTGAGGTGCGCAATATCTATAAAGTTTATCCCACCACAATAGTAGGTAAACGCAAAGATGTCTATCGGGAATCTCATATAACGGTTGGTCGACTTGTAGGCCAGAACGCGTTCCACGTCAGCTTTTGACAGAGACCGTTTCACTGTTTCTTCATGCAGTCGTGACACCTTGAATTTCTTGAATGGGTAACAATCCGGTGAAACTGCATCATCTTCCATTGCCACATTATAAATAGCTCGTAAGGTGCGAAAGCGTATGCCGATGGTGTTCTCTGCCAACCGCTTTTCCCGTAAAAACAACTCGTAACGTTTCAGCCAAGCCACATCCATTTCAGAAAAATAGAAGTCAAGACTGTGGCAAAACTCTTTGAGGGAGTTATGCAGTTGCTTGACGGATAAAGCGTAGTTCCTACGACCTGTCTTTATAAGGGAAGTGATGTGTCCATGAAAAATATCTTCCACCGTCTTACGGTTGGTACGCTTTACGCAGACTTTTTCTACAAGCGAAGTAGGGGTGAACTCTTGATAGGTTGCTTTGAGCTCAATAATTTTAGCGGAGTATTCCTTGATTTTATCCGCTATGAGCATTTCGATGTACTCACGATTGGGACAATCTGCTTTTGGCTCATTCTTAAGAAAGTCCCAATGTGCAGGATTTACGGATATGCCAAGACTGACATATTTCCGTTTTCTGTCTTTTGTCACTCTCAACATTAGAGGTGATTCATTGTTACTAAGTACTTTGGACTTGTAACAAACGGCTTTTACTGTAATTCCCACGGTTTACACGCTGGTTTACACAAATTGCGTATATTGGGGCGAAACAGGGGGTGAAAACAATAAAAAAAGAGTCGCACATTAATGTGCAACTCTCTGAAAATCAAATGTGACCCCGGAGGGGCTCGAACCCTCGACCCAATGATTAAGAGTCATTTGCTCTACCAGCTGAGCTACGGAGTCATTTGCGGGTACAAAAGTAATGCTTTTTGCCGAACCGACAAAAGTTTTTGCAGGTTTTTATTTGATGAAGTGAATTTCTTCTGTTTTGCAGGAGTGTTGCCAAGGTGGAAAATGGCTTTGGAGCTCCCTCAGCTTTCTTGTCAGGGGATTTATTCCCGACATTGACCAGAATCTCTTTTGATGAGCATGACGTCATTATCCGCTTTGACGAAGAAGTCGACGGTATGAAATTTCGAGTGGAGGTATATACCAAAATATCCGTGATTGTGTTTGGTAGGTCCTGTCTCCTGTTTTGGCGCTTATCCTTTATTCATTATACTTTATAAAAAGAGAATGTTGCACCGGCAGAAAAAATCGGGCAAGTTTTTTTTCTGAGCCCTCCTTTTATTATCTTTGAGGCGGGAAGATAGGATGCGGCTCGGCACAACTAAACTCGAAAACTTCGTTTTCTTGTTTGTTTCTGCTCTCGCCTTTCGCTATCTTTGTTCTTGTTTCGTCATATAGTCGCCGACCATGAACTACTGTTCCCCGTTTTTCCCTTCTGTCGGAAGAGGCATTTTATCCATTCCCCGATGCAGCTTTGCATGCATTGTGGCCGTCCTTGCCTGTGCCTTGCCTGCCCGGTCGCAGGAGCCGTTGAAGTTATGGTATGACAAGCCGGCCGAGGAGTGGGTCGAAGCCTTGCCGTTGGGAAATGGCCGACTTGGTGCGATGGTGTTTGGCGGGGTGAGCGATGAGCTGATTCAACTCAATGAGTCGTCGCTCTGGTCGGGACTTCCTCGCGAGACGGGCTCCCATGCCGATGCCCGTGCCTGTTTGCCGGCTGTGCGCGAGGCGGTTTTCTCGGGCGATTTGTCGAAAGCCGAGCAGTTGTGCCGCCAATTACAAGGTCCTTATAGCGAAAGCTATCTTCCTTTGGGCGATTTGCATATTTCCTATCTGATGCCGCGTTCGGTACCGACCGACTATTATCGTGAGCTCGATATTTCGCGGGCGCTTGCCGCTACCCGTTTCACCGTGGCCGGTGTCACCTATGAACGGGAACTCTTTGTCTCGGCTCCCGATAGTGTTTTGGTGATTCGTCTTTCGGCATCGCGCAAGAATGCCCTTACGCTTCGTCTCTCGTTTTCCTCGCAGTTGCGTTGCCGGGTGGAGGCTCCGGCGGCAGATGAGTTGGTCATGTACGGTTGCGCCCCGGCGCGGCTCGACCCCAACTATTATCAGGTGGCCGGCCGTGAGCCGGTTGCCTATGAAGTGGAGGGGCATACCGGAATGCGTTTCCGCACCTGCATGAAGGTGCAGTCAGCCGATGGCACGGTATCGTCCGACGCAGGGGGCATATCGGTCGACAGGGCGACCGAGGTGGTCGTTTTGCTCTCGGCCGCCACCAGCTTTAACGGCTATGACAAATACCCCGACAGCGAGGGTCGCGACGAAAAGGCTTTGGCCGAGCTCCCTTTGCGCGGAGCCTCGGCTCGCTCTTATAAATCGTTGAAAAGTCGTCATGTCGATGATTATCGCACCTATTTCGACCGCTTCTTCCTCTCTTTGGGCGAGACGGCCGATTCGTTGAAGGCTCTGCCTACCAACCGCCGACTGCTTGCCTATGCCGGGGGGACGACCGACCCCGAACTCGAAACCCTTTATTTCCAATATGGCCGCTACCTCTTGATTTCTTCTTCTCGCGAAGGAGGGCTTCCGGCCAACCTCCAAGGCATTTGGAATCCCCATCTGCAAGCCCCGTGGAGTTCGAACTACACCATCAACATCAATACCGAAATGAATTATTGGCCGGCCGAGGTCACCTCCCTCCCCGAGATGCACACCCCGCTTCTCGACTGGATTGTCTCCGACCTTTCCCGCTCGGGTGCTGTGACGGCGGCTGCATATTATGGTTGCGACGGTTGGGTGGCGCATCAGAATTCCGACATTTGGGCGTTGAGCAACGCCGTGGGCGACAAGACGGGCGACCCCAAGTGGGCCAACTGGTATATGGGCGGCAACTGGCTGTGCCGTCATCTCTATGAGCATTATGCCTTTACGCGCGACGAAAAATTCTTGCGCGAAAAAGTTTATCCCACGATGAAGGGGGCGGCTCGTTTCTGTCTCGACTGGCTGGTCGAGAGAGACGGATGTTTCCTCACGGTCCCCTCGACTTCGCCCGAGAACGATTACCGCCTGAACGGTGAAAAACATTCGGTGACAATGGGGTCGACGATGGACATGTCGATTATTTGGGACCTTTTTACCAACCTTATCGAAGTGTCGACCCGTTTGGACACTGATGCGGCGTTCCGCGACACCCTTGTGGCGGTTCGTGACCGGCTCTACCCCTTGCGCATCGGCAGCCGGGGGCAACTCCTGGAATGGCAGGAAGAGTATGAAGAGGTCGACCCGCATCACCGGCATGTCTCTCATCTCTACGGCCTTTATCCCGGACGGCAGATTTCTCCCCTGCACACGCCGCGTTATGCCGAGGCGTGCCGCCGCACGCTCGAATTGCGGGGCGATGGCGGTACCGGGTGGAGCAAGGCGTGGAAAATCAATTTCTGGGCCCGTCTGCTCGATGGCGACCATGCCTACAAGATGGTGCGCGACATCATGCGGGCGGTGGGGCCCGGCACGCCCAACAAGGGTGGTGGGACTTATCCCAACCTTTTCGATGCGCACCCGCCTTTCCAAATCGATGGGAACTTTGGCGCCACGGCCGGCCTGGCCGAGATGCTGTTGCAGAGCCACATGGGCGAAATACACCTCTTGCCGGCTTGCCCGGCCGCATGGCCGCAAGGCGAGGTGCGCGGCCTGAGAGCCCGGGGCGGATTCGATGTCTCGTTCTCCTGGCACGATGGCCGGGTGGTCAAGGGAACGCTCCGTTCGCTGGTGGGGGAGACCTGCACGTTGCGGTCGGCTCAACCCTTGTCGGTCAAAGGTGCAAAGGTCTCGGTGCGCCGCGACGGCGATTATTATCTCTATACGTTTGCCACCCGGGCCGGAGCCCGGTATGGAATTGTGCCCGAAAACAAATAAAACAACATAACCGATGAAACGAACGCTTTTTTTACCTTTCCTTTTCTTGGCGTTGGCCGTGGTTGCCCAACCCCGACAGGAAATCTATTTAGAAAAAAACTGGCGCTTTACCCGAGGCGATGTGACGGGCGCGGCCGAACCGGCTTTCGACGACAGCCGGTGGGAGAGGGTCGAAGTTCCGCACGATTGGGCCATTTACGGGCCGTTCGATAAGAATATCGACAAGCAGGTCGTGGCCATCGAGCAGAACGGGGAGACTGTCCCCACCGAAAAGACCGGTCGCACGGGAGCTTTGCCCTATATCGGCGTGGGCTGGTACCGCACCACCTTTACCGTGCCGCAAGGGCGTCGGGCCCTTTTGCTTTTCGATGGGGCGATGAGCCGACCCTGCGTGTATGTCAACGGGCAGGAGGCCGGACGGTGGGCCTATGGTTATACGCCATTCTATATCGATGTGACACCCTACCTTCGTGACGGGAATAATACCTTGGCCGTGCGGCTCGAAAATCGACCCGAGAGCTCGCGTTGGTATCCCGGAGCCGGCCTTTACCGTCCCGTAAGGTTGATTCTCACGGGCGACGTGGCTGTGCGCATGTGGGGCACGCGCGTCACCACCCCTGTCGTTACGGCCGAGAATGCTTTGGTGCAGGTCGATGCCGAGATAGAAAATACCGAAGGGCATGACCTCGACATATCGACGGTCATTTACGACGCCACGGGCAACCCGGTGGCCCGGGCCGAGGCACAGGAACTCTTTTTCGACGGTACCACGACCGCCCGGCTGACCCTGCAAAATCCCCGGTTGTGGTCGCCCGAGTCGCCCGAGCTTTATACGGCGGTGGTGTCGGTCAAAGAATATGGGGAGCTGCTCGATGAATATACGACGCGCTTCGGCGTGCGTACGATTGAATTTTCGCCCGAAAAGGGATTCCTCCTCAACGGCGTGCCACGCAAGTTCAAGGGCGTGTGCCTGCACCATGACCTCGGCCCGCTGGGGGCGGCGGTCAACAAGGCCGCGTTGCGCCGACAGTTGCTCATCATGAAGGAGATGGGTTGCGATGCCATTCGCACGGCTCATAACATACCGGCACCGTGGCAGATGGAGTTGTGCGACGAGGTGGGCCTCATGGTCATGGCCGAGTCGTTCGACGAGTGGGCCATTGCCAAGTGCAAGAACGGTTACAATCTTTTCTTTGACGAGTGGGCCGAGAAAGATTTGGTCAATCTGATACGCTGCCACCGCAACCACCCTTCCATCGTGATGTGGAGCATCGGAAACGAGGTGAACGAGCAGAGCCGTGCCGGCGGGGGCAAGGTGGCCAAGTTCTTGCAGGACATCTGTCACCGCGAAGACCCCACCCGGCCTGTCACCGTGGGAATGGACCGTCCCGACCATGCCATGAAAAATCAGTTTGCCGCCGTGCTCGACATTCCCGGCCTCAACTATCGCCTGCATCGCTATGTCGACAGTTACAAGCAGATGCCGCAGCGCATGATTTTGGGCTCGGAGACCGCCTCGACCATCAGTTCGCGCGGTGTTTACAAGTTCCCCGTCGAACCGACCAAGGGAGCCATGTATGACGATGCGCAATGCAGCTCGTACGATTTGGGTGCCTGCTCCTGGTCGAACCTGCCCGACGACGATTGGGCTTTCCAGGACGACAAGCCTTGGGTCATCGGCGAGTTTGTCTGGACGGGATTCGATTACCTGGGTGAGCCTACTCCCTATGACGATGTGTGGCCTTCGCGCAGTTCCTATTTCGGCATTTGCGACCTGGCCGGTCTGCCCAAGGACCGTTATTACCTCTACCGCAGCCGTTGGAACACCCTCTCGCCCACGCTGCATCTCCTCCCGCACTGGAACTGGGAGGGGCGCGAAGGCGAGGTTACTCCCGTATATTGCTATACCAGCTACCCGTCGGCCGAGCTGTTTGTCAATGGCAAGTCGCAGGGCCGTCGCACCAAAGACCCTTCGCAACCCTACGACCGTTACCGCTTGCGTTGGAACGAGGTGGTATATGAGCCGGGCGTGGTGAAGGTCGTCGCCTATGACGAGAAGGGAAATGCCGTGGCCGAGAAAGAGATGCGCACGGCGGGGCGTCCCCATCATTTGGTGTTGACTCCCGACCGCACCGAGTTGACGGCCAATGGCAAAGACCTGGCCTTCGTTACGGTGCAGGCCGTCGATGAGGCCGGTAATCCTTGTCCCTTGGCCGACAATGCCTTGAACTTTGAGGTTTCCGGAGCCGGGGAGTACCGTGCCGCCTGCAACGGCGATGCCACGTCGACCGAGTTGTTCCATCTCCCGACCATGAAGCTGTTCAACGGCCAGTTGGTCGTTATCGTGCGCACGCACGAGCAGCCGGGCGAAATCACCCTGACGGTTTCGGGAAAGGGCTTGGAAACCGCCAATCTGCGATTGAAAAGCAAGTAATGATCGAATTAAATCGAGATAAATCATGAAAAAACGTATTTTGTTTCTAACCTGCCTTTGCCTGTCGATGTGCTATGCCGGGGCGCAGGACCTGCATGTCGTCTTTATCGGGAACAGTATTACACAAGGTGTTCAACTCAAAGATGCCAAGACCGAGGCTCCCCCTGCACAGGCCGCCCTCTTCTTGCAAGAGCAGGTCAAGGGGACGGTTGAGTTCCGCAACTGTGGGCGAAGCGGCCGCACGACCCTCAATTTCCTGCCGGTGACCGATACCGAATTTCCCAAAGTGCTGGCGGCGGCCGACGAGCTGGCGGCCAAGAAAGGCGTGCTGTTGTTCTCGATGATGTTGGGTACCAACGACAGCGCCGTGCGCGGCCCGCTCGGGGCGCCGGTGCACCCGGTCTCTTACTATACTAATATGCAGGCCATCATCGATGCTTTGCTCGCGCGTTATCCCAAGGCGTTGGTCGTATTGCAGCGTCCCACCTGGTACAGCCCCAATACCTACAACTCGTCGACCTACCTGGCCGAGGGGCTCAAACGCCTGCAATCTTATTCGCCCATGCTCGACAAGTTGGTCGAGAACTATGCCCAAAAATGCCCCGGGCAAGTTTTCCTCGGCGACACTTTGGCCTTTGACTATTTCAAGGAACATCATTTGACGCACCTCATTCCCGAGTCGGGTCAGGCCGGGACGTTCTATCTACACCCCAACAAGACCGGAGCCAAGGAGCTGGGGCGTTTCTGGGCCGAAGCGATTTTGCGCTGCTTGCCCGACAAGATGAAGAAATAACCGCGTTGTCATTGGCCTGAAATCAGCGGAGTGAGGTCCCGTCTCTTTTCCCGGCGGAGCCTTGAAAATCGACAGAGAATCTTTTCCCTGCCGATTTTTTTCTGCCGGTCGCGGAATATAGGCGGCGAATAATTTGGATTATTACGCCTAAGTTCCTAAATTTGTGTTGCGGTGTATAGATTACACTTAATAAGTACCATGAAAAGACCCGTCATTCTTTGGAGTTTTATACTCTGTTTGTTTACCGTGAGCGGTTTTGCGCAGGCTCAGGAAGTAAGCCGGCAACCCGACTCGCTCTATCTCTTTTCCTATTTTACCAATAAAGATGCCAATCGTCACGGCATGCACTATGCGTGGAGTGCCGACGGTTATGTGTGGAACACCATAGGCGCCCCGCTGGGCTTTTTACAACCCGACACGGCGAGTGACGCCCCCCGCCTGCGTGACCCTTTCTTGTTGCAGGACAAAAAAGGTATTTGGCATTGCGTGTGGACGACCAACTGGGAGGCGCCTCACATAGGATATGCCTCTTCGCCCGACCTCATACATTGGAGCGAACCCCGCCTGTTGTATGTCATGCAGAGTGCCGGTTATGAGCCCCGTAACTGCTGGGCGCCCGAGATGCTCTATGACGAAGAGAACGACCGCTACCTCATCTTTTGGGCCAGTACCATAAAGGTCGACGGGCAGTGGCGCGTCGAGGAGGGAAAGAAATACGACAACCGCATGTATTATACCTCGACGCGCGACTTCGAGACGTTCGAGCCGGCCCGTCCGTTCCTCGACTACGGTTACAATGTCATCGACGCTACGGTGCAGCGCATCGGCGACACCTATTACATGATATACAAGGACGAACGCGAATTGCCCGAACCTCACAAATACCTGCTTGTCGCTACATCGAAGCAGGCGGCCGGTCCGTATCTCCCGCTTACCGGCAAGCCCTTTACCCCGGCTTGGGTCGAAGGCCCGACTTTTATCGAGTTGCCCGACGGCTCCTACATCTGTTACATGGACAATTACCGCAAACACTGGTATAGTGCCATGACGACCCGCGACTTCGTGCATTGGCAAGAGGCGCCGCAAAAGTTGCGCATGCCGTCGGGGGCAGCACACGGTGCCGTGCTGAAAGTGCCGACGTCGCTCGTCGATACGCTGCTCCGTTATGCGTCGCAGCAGGACAGATAGGCTCATCTTTTTCCCCTTGAAACACACTTCCTACAATTTCATACCGCGATGAAGATAAAAAAGACTTATGCCTTGCTGTTGGCGGCTGTGGCGTTCCCACTGTCGGCCCAGCGCACCCTTACGGTTTCGGTCAAGCCCGGAGCCGAGATAAATCCCGACATGTACGGCATCTTCTTTGAAGACATCAATTTCGGCGCCGATGGCGGCTTGTATGCCGAGCTGGTGAAGAACCGTTCTTTCGAGTTTGACTATCCGCTCATGGGCTGGACTCCCTTCGGCGAGGTCTCGGTAGAAACCGAAGCTCCCGCTTTTGACAGGAATCCGCATTATGTGCGACTTACCGAGAAAGGTTCCTATAAACGGGCCGGATTGCAGAATGAGGGCTTTGTCGATGGCATGAGCCTGGTGCGGGGCAAGGAGTACCGTCTCACCTTTTATGCCCGCCTGCAAAGCGAGAAACCGGTGCGGGTGAAAGTGGAGTTTGTGACCTCGGCCAACAATCCCATGACCTCGGCCAGGGTGGAGGTCGCCTCGCCCGAGTGGCAGAAATATACGCTGGTGATGAAAGCCGGCAAGAGCGATGCCCATGCCCGCCTGCGCTTGACGGTGGAAACGAAGGGTGTGCTCGACATCGACCATGTCTCGCTCTTCCCCGTCGATACCTGGAAGGGTCGCGAGAACGGCCTGCGTCGCGATTTGGTGCAGGCTCTTTATGATTTGAAGCCCGGCGTGTTCCGCTTCCCCGGCGGGTGCATTGTCGAGGGTTCCACACTCGAAAGCCGCTATCAGTGGAAAAATTCGGTGGGCCCGGTCGAAAATCGCCCGTATAACGATAACCGTTGGAATTACACCTTCCGCCATCGTCTCTATCCCGACTATTACCAAAGTTACGGATTGGGATTCTATGAATACTTCCTGCTGTGCGAAGACATCGGTGCCGAGCCGTTGCCCGTCTTGAATTGCGGCATGGGTTGCCAATATCAGTCGGGCGAGCTGGTGCCGCTTGACGAGATGGATCCCTATGTGCAGGACGCCATCGACCTCGTGGAGTTTGCCAACGGCGATACCACCACGACGTGGGGCGCGTTGCGGGCCCGCATGGGACACCCTGCGCCTTTCGGCCTGAAATATCTCGGCATCGGAAACGAGCAGTGGGGGGAGGAGTTCGTGAAAAGAGAAGCCCTGTTTGTCGAGGCTCTTCGCAAGCATTGCCCCGGGATACTCATTGTCGGCTCTTCGGGTCCATCGGCCGACGGCGAGCAGTTTGAATATCTTTGGCCCGAGATGAAACGGCTCAAAGTCGATTTTGTCGATGAGCACTATTACAAGCCGCCCGAGTGGTTCTATGCCAACGCCGGTCGCTATGATCGCTACGACCGCAAGGGGCCGAAGGTCTATGCCGGCGAGTATGCCTCGCACCACAAGTCGCGCGCCAACAATTTCGAAGCCGCCCTTTCCGAGGCGGCCTTCCTCACCGGCGTGGAGCGCAATGCCGATGTGGTGCGGCTGGCTACCTATGCCCCGTTGCTGGCCCATGTCGACGCTTGGCAGTGGCGCCCCGACATGATATGGTTCGACAACAGCCGGGTGCTGCTCACCCCCAATTATTATGTGCAGCAGCTCTATTCCCGTTATAAGGGCACGCACACGTTGCGTCTTACCGAGGAAGGGGAGGCGGTCAAGGGTGCCGACGGTCTCTATGCCAGCGCCGTGTACGATGCCGACTCTTCGCGCCTCATCGTGAAGGTGGCAAACACGGCTTCGCGTCGGCAAGAGGTCGTCCTGCAATTTGAGGGACTGAAACGGCGTCAGGCACTCTCGCCGGAGGCCCCGGTCGTCGTCATGCAGTCCGATGACAAAAATGCGGTCAATACCTTTGAAAATCCCGAAGCGGTCGTGCCGCAGCGCGCGACGGCCGTCGTCGAGGGGAATAGCTGTCGCTACACCCTCGCTCCGCAGTCGTTCCAGGTGATAATTATCCCGATAGTATCGAAACAATAGATTTGAAAATACGATGAAAAAGCTTTTTTGTTCTCTGTTTTTGGCGGTCTGCGCCTGCGGGCTTGCGGCGCAAGACCCCGTGACGGTTACGGTGCACACGACGCAAGGTACCCAAAAAATCAGCCGGCACATCTACGGCCAGTTTGCCGAGCATCTGGGAACCTGCATCTATGGAGGCTTGTGGGTCGGTGAAGATTCGGAGATACCCAACACGCAGGGGTATCGCACCGACGTGCTCGAAGCCCTCAAACGCCTTCATATTCCCAACCTCCGTTGGCCGGGCGGTTGCTTTGCCGATGAATACCATTGGATGGACGGCATCGGCCCCCGCGCCGAGCGACCCAAGATGAGCAACAACAACTGGGGCGGATTGGTCGAAGACAACAGTTTCGGTACCCATGAGTTCCTCAACCTCTGCGAAATACTGGGCTGCGAACCCTATGTGAGCCTCAATGTCGGTAGCGGCACGGTCGAGGAGATGGCCAAATGGGTCGAGTACATGACTTCCGACGGGGATACCCCCATGGCCAAGCTGCGCCGCGAGAACGGCCGGGACAAAGCCTGGAAGGTGCGTTTCATCGGCGTGGGCAACGAGAGTTGGGGTTGCGGCGGGAACATGCGTCCCGAGTATTATGCCGACCTCTATCGCCGCTACTCGACCTATTGCCGCAACTACGATGGAAACCGGCTCTTCAAGATTGCCTGCGGGGCAGGGGAGTATGACTTGAAGTGGACCGAGACGATGATGCAGCGCGTGGGTACCCGCATGAACGGGCTCTCGCTCCACTATTACACCGTGACCGGTTGGAGCGGAAAGAAAGGCTCGGCAACGGAATTTGATGAGGAGGATTATTACTGGACGATAGGTAAATGCCTCGACATCGAGAATGCCATCAAGGCGCACATCGCCATCATGGACAAATACGACCCCAAGAAGCGCGTCGGCCTCATGGTCGACGAGTGGGGCACTTGGTGGGAACCCGAGCCCGGCACGCAGCTTTACCAGCAGAACACGCTGCGCGACGCTTTTGTGGCCGCCCTTTCGCTCAACGTCTTCCATAAATATGTCGACCGCATTCGCATGACAAACATCGCGCAGATTGTCAATGTCCTGCAATCGATGATACTCACCAAGGGCGACAAGATGGTGCTCACCCCCACCTATTATGTGTATGAGATGTATCAGCCCCACCAGGATGCCACCAGCCTTCCTTTGGACATCGAGGCGCCCACCCGCCAGGTGCGCGGCGACCGCACGATACCCTTGGTGAGCGCCACGGCTTCACGCGATGAGGCGGGACGCATACACGTCTCGTTGGCCAATGTCGATGTCGACCGGGCGCGGAAAATACACATCGTCCTCGATGGAACACAAGCCGCAAAGGTCTCGGGCACGGTGCTTACGTCAAAGAAAATTACCGACCTCAACACCTTTGAAAAACCCGACAAAATCAAACTCAAACCCTTCAAGGGCGCCAAACTGTCGGGCGGCGTTGTCGAGGTGAACATGCCTGCGCATTCGATTGTCACGCTCGAAATCGAATAAGCGACCGTCGATATATCGGCCTCGTCGTGAGAAAGTTCGCCGTGCGGGGTTGGATATTTACCGGGAAATGCCTACCTTTGCCCTGTATCAAGCAGGGAGGGGTAGGCGTTTTTTTCTCCTTCCGGCTTCGCTAAAATGGAAAAATACCGATGAAAACACCTGCAATCACGTTGCTTTTCGCTGCATGCTTCGGCCTTCTTGCCTGTGTTGGGGCGCGGGCCGATGTGAAACTTCCCGCGATATTCTCCGACAATATGGTGCTGCAACAGCATGCCCAAGTGCGCATTTGGGGAAAAGCAGCTCCCGGAGAGAAAGTCACCGTCGCTCCCTCGTGGAGCCGCAAGAAACAGAAAACCGTGGCGGCCGCCGACAGTACCTGGCTTGTCGAGATAGCCACACCGGCTGCCTCTTCACAAGCCGTTTCGCTCACGGTCAAGGGGCGCAATACGATAGAGATAAAGAATGTGCTCATCGGTGAGGTGTGGCTCTGTTCGGGACAGTCCAACATGGAGTTCCCCGTAGACCGCGACACGACCAGCCGTTGGAAAAACGCCATGTCGACGGTGAAGCAGGAACTGCAAAATGCCGATTATCCCGAAATGCGCTTTTTCAGGGTCGAGCACCAGCTGTCGCCCGATGCTCCCCTCGACGATTGTGTCGGCACTTGGGAGGTGTGTACGCCCGCAACGGCGGCACGTTTCTCGGCCGTAGGTTTCGTCTTTGGACGCAAAATCCATAATGCCATACATCAGCCCGTCGGCCTCATACAGTCGACCTGGGGCGGTACCCATGCCGAGTCGTGGACCCGGAAAGAGGCCATGCAGGGCGACTATTACGAGCGTCTGCGTGCCGACCAACAGGCCATTATCGCTAATCTGCCGGCCGAGAAAGAACGGTATGCCCGCGAAATGTCGGCCTATAAGGCCGCCTTGGAGGCCAACCCCGATACTGCCCTGAAAGTCCCCGCCAAGGTGAAGAAACTCAACGACAACCTGCGCATGTCGACCCTGTGGAATGCCATGATAAACCCCATATTGCCTTACACCATCAAGGGGGTGATTTGGTATCAAGGCGAGAGTAACGACAGCCGTCCGGCCGATTATGAGATGGTATTTGCCAATCTCATTCACAGTTGGCGGGCCGAGTGGAAGCAAGGCGATTTCCCCTTCTATTTCGTGCAGATTGCCCCCTATCGCAAGCAGTCGCCCACTCTGCGTGAAGGCCAGTTGCGGGTGTGGCAGAAGGTGCCCAATACCGGCATGGCCGTCATTACCGACGCCGGCGACTCGACCAACATACACCCCCGCAACAAGGTCATTCCCGGCGAGCGGCTTGCCTTTTGGGCGTTGTCGCACGACTACGGCTTTGATGTGCCCTACATGGGACCCGTCTATAAAAGCATGAAGGTGGACGGCCCGGTGGTCGAATTGACGTTCGATTATGTCGGCTCGGGTCTCGATTCCAAAGGAGAACCCCTGCGCGGATTTGTCATTGCCGGCCGTGACGGCATCTTCTATCCCGCCCGGGCCGTCATCAAGGGCGACAAGGTCGAGGTCTCTTCGCCGCAGGTCGCCTCGCCCGTGGCCGTCCGATATGGTTGGGACAAGTTCTTCCGCGTCAACCTCTACAACCGCGAAGGCTTGCCCGCCACCCCTTTCCGCACCGATAACTGGAAATTGTAACATATCTAAAAACAGAAAACAATGAATTGGAAAACCTCTTTGGCCGCCGCTGCCTGTTTTGCTTGTACCCTGAGCCTGTCGGCGCAAAAAATGTCGGTCGAGTTTGCTGAGTCCGAAATGACCCGCTTCCCCGAAGCCTGGCAACTCGACCATGGAAAACGTCTCTATTTCGGTTACTCCCAAGGCGTGGGTTGCTGTGCCATGCTCGACATGTGGCATTATACCGGCGACCGCAAATATTACGACTATGTGGAGGAGTGGGCCGACACCCTCATCAACGACAAGGGCGAAATCCATCTCTACGAGATGGCCGATTACAATCTCGACTTTATCAATTCGGGCAAAGTGCTCTTCGACGTCTATGCCGAAACCGGTGACCCCAAATACAAAAAAGCCATGGACGTGCTGGTGCGTCAGTTGGCCCGCCAGCCCCGCACCCATGAAGGAGCTTTTTGGCATAAACTCATCTATCCCTTCCAGATATGGCTCGACGGCCTCTATATGGCATCTCCCTTCCTGGCCCGTTACGGAGCCACCTTTGACAGGCCCGAGCTCATCGATGACGCGGTGAAGCAGTTCCTCATCTGCGCCCGTCGCACCTTCGACAACCGCACGGGGCTCTATTTCCACGCCTACGACGAGAGCCGCAACCAGCGTTGGGCCGACCCCACGACCGGGCATTCGCCCAACTTCTGGGGCCGCAGCATGGGCTGGTGGTTTATGGCGCTGGTCGATGTGCTCGATTATGTTCCCGAGAATCACCCCCGTCGTGCCGACCTCATCACGATGGTCAAGGGGCTTGCCGTCACATTGCCCGGGTATCAGGACAAGGACGGGCTTTGGTATCAGGTGCTCGACCAAATCGAGCGTGAGGGCAACTTCCCCGAAGCCTCGGTGACGACACAATTCATGTATGCCTATGCCAAGGCGGTCAATAAAGGTTACATCGATGCTTCCTATATCGAAGTGGCCGAGAAAGCCTATGACGGACTGCGCAAGAAACTTCTCAAAAAGAATCCCGACAAAACATGGACCCTTACCCGATGTTGTGCCGTGGGCGGGCTTGGCGGCAGCAAGTATCGCGACGGCTCGTTCGACTACTATATCCATGAGCGTATGCGCGACAACGATGCCAAAGCCACCGGCCCGTTCATCATGGGCTGCATTCAACTCGAAAAATATCGCGCCGCACACGACTCCGGCACTTCGAAGAAACGATAAAAAAATCCTAAATTCGGGGTGATGGTGAGTGTGAAGTCAAAAGAAATAGTATTAATATCAAAATGATTATTCCGATATGGGGAAATAACTCTTTTCTTTGCTTGATAGAAAACTGTGTAGTTTTCCCAACCCTCGATTTTGGAAGATAACTCAACTACTAATACCAAAAGTATCATGAAAAAAATTACTCTTTTAGTGGCGGCAGTACTTGCTTCGGCAGGTATGTCCGCTCAGACTGTTTTGAAATGGGCCGCATACAACGACACCGACGTTGATACGGCAGCTGTTTTCCCGTGGAGTTCGACGTTTATGACATGGGTAGAAGAGACAGGAAGTATTGATGACCAGGCCAAAGGCTTTGCCGACGGAAGTGTCGCATTGTTCAATGATGAGGCGATCACTGCTTTGGAGTACTTGGAAGATTTGGCAACCACGTCGCCCAAGTTGACCGTGAGTCAACTCAGAGCAGCCATCGGTGGTATCCGTGCTGAGAACAGCGATGCCTTGACCATCAATCTGTTGCCTGCCGATGAGTCGGTAACATTTGAAGGAACCGAAGGTGCCACTTTGGTGAAAAGCAACGGCGGTGTCCTTTACACCGATGTTATCAACAATCTCCCCGGCGGAACGATTGTGAAAGAGAAGGGTCGCGTGGCTCGTTATTCCGATGCTTCGGCCGGGTCGAGACTTTTTGGACCGACGGTGACCGTCGAAGGTGAAGGTGCTATCGACTTGGGAACGAACAACAGCGATACGTATAAAAAACTGACCGCCGACCTCGTGATTCCCGAAGGTTCGACGATGAATGTCTACATGTCGCGCTATTCGATGTTTACGGCCGATTCCAGCAAGACCGTCAGCGGCGCCGGTACGCTCAACTTCTATTCGCGCGGTGACCGTGCTTTCCTCGGCGGCGGTGGCAAGGGTGAGACCGAGCCGACCTATTTTTGGGATTTCAACGGCGACATCCATGTTTACCAGGATCCTGAGTTTGCCGATAACGGCGCCGGTTTCTATGGCATTATTTTGGCTACACACTCGGCCAAAGGCAAAGGTGCCACCTCTCAATACTACGACCGTACCAGCGGCGACTCGTTGCTTTACAATGTATGGAAACGTCAAGATCCCGTTTTGGACAGTTTGGTTTATGACTGGTGCGATATCGACCTGACGATCCACGACAACGGAGGTCTTGCCGTAGGTTCTGCCGGAAACGATGCCGGTTCGAACATTACGATTTTGAAAGTGAAGAGCCTCAACGTGGAAGAAAAAGGTACCATCTTTGGTTACTACAAGGATTCTAACCCCCAGTTGGCCATTATCTTCGGCGGTGACGATGCCGACGGTCGCATCGACGGTGTTATCACCTCCATGCCCAAAGGTAAAGAAGCTCCCTATTATCCTTGGAAAGAGTGCGGTGTAGCTCTCTTCAAAGAAGGAACGGGAACCTATTACCTCACCTCCAACGAGAACCAAATCTTGCAAGGTGTAGAAGTGTGGGAAGGTAGAATGATGTTTAATAACTCGCTCGACACGGCTACCGCCACAGGTCAACACAAACTCTCGACCAACAATACGGTAACCTGCCGTCCTACCGGTACGATCGGTGGTTACGGAACCATCGGCGGCCACACCGCCCTTTACGGTACCTTGCAACCGGGTAGCGATGCCATCGGTACGCTGACTATTGATGGTACTTATGCCAAAGTGGGTTACGCCGAGAAGAAATCCGCCGCCGGTTCAGAGGTATATGAAAGAACCGCCGGTTCTGCCGCCAACCTCCTCCTTTACAACGGAGCTACGATGGAGTTCGAAATCATCAACAAAGACAAACACGATGAAGTCTTGGTTCAAAACCAGGTACGTCTCTACTCCGATACCGAAGGTGGAACGGATGCCAAAATCAACATCAAACTCTCTCCGCGTGATGAATGGTCGTTGGCTGCCGGTGATACGATGGTTCTCCTACAGGCCGACTCGCTCGTCAGCTTCGTCGACGGTGTTGACCTCACCAATTACTTCAACCTCACGACCGAAGGTTTCGATGGCGCTACTTTTGCCCTGAGATCGGTACAAATCCCCGGTGAATATTCCAGCACTTTCAATCCTGAGACCGGAACGGTTGATGTAGAACAAACAGCTGCTCCCCAATACATGCTGGTAGCCGAAGTGTTGACCGCCGGTTCGGGTAGCGCAGAGCCCGACGCCATCGAAAGCGTAGAAGCCGACAACAGCAACCTGCAAGTATATCCCAACCCCGCTGTCGATGGTAATGTAACTGTAGCCGTTGCTGACGGAGAAATGGCTCAGGTAGCCGTTTACAACTCAGCCGCCCAACTCGTGAAATCGGTAGCCGCCGCAGAATCGACCCTTACGCTCGACGTATCGGATCTCCAAGCCGGCATCTACTATGTACGCGTTACCACGGCCGACAAGGCTTACACCCAGAAACTGGTCGTAAAATAATCCGATTCAGATTCATAATTGAAAAAGGGCACCCATTGCGGTGCCCTTTTTTCTGTATCCGCCTCCTTTGAGAGGAGCGAAAAAGACTCTTCTTAACGGGTGTCCGTAAAAATCTTTTGTTTCACTTTTCTGTTGGCTATTACCTTGAATGTCTTTTTGTTGTAACACTCCTTCCTTGCGGCGGCAACTCGGGTCAATCCCGGCTTTTGACCTCAAAGAGAGTCCGATAAAATCAATAGAAATAGTTTTACTGCCAATATATGCAGTTTTCGGACGCTCAATATTTTGTTTATTTGTAACAACTATTGCCTTATAATCTACGGTTGTGCCATGAAAAATATCGCTGAAACTTTCATATTTCCATTCCACGCACGATATTTTTTGCCATTGCAGGTTATGAACAGGGCTTAAAGTCCGCTTTTATAGGTCGAGAATGTTTAAGTCTTAAATATCTATATGCACATGAAAAGAGTTTTACTATCTATCTGCATGGCTTTTGCCTTGGCGGGCGGAGCGGCAGCCGACGGGCTGGTCGCTTTCCCCGGTGCAGAAGGCTACGGCCGTTTTGCGCGTGGTGCCCGTGCCGGGTCGAATCCGACGGTTTACCATGTAACCAACCTGAATGATTCCGGCCCCGGTTCATTCCGCGATGCCATCAGTCAGCCCGACCGTGTCATCGTTTTCGATGTGTCGGGTATCATAAGAATCGATGAACGTCTTGTCTTTTCCAAGAACCTCACCATCGCCGGCCAGACGGCTCCCGGTAACGGCGTGGTCATTTACGGAAACGGTGTTTCGTTTTCAGGCGCGAGTGATATCATTGTCCGCTATTTGCGTATCCGCATGGGCGCGAGTGGAGACGGCGGGAAAGATGCTGCTGGTATTTCCAATGGCCAAAACATGATTTTTGACCACTGCTCGGTTTCTTGGGGAAAAGACGAGACTTTCTCCATCAACTCCGATGGCAAGGGCGGCGGTGTGGGAAACATCACCATACAGAATACGATAATGAGCCAGGGCTTGCAACCCCACTCGGCCGGCGGTCTTTGCCAGCCTACCAATGAGGTGGGCGGCGTGACGCTTTACCGCAATTTTTATGCCGATAATGCCACCCGCAACCACAAGGTGAAAGGGCTGAACCAGTACATCAACAATGTGGTGTATAACTGGGGCAGCGGTGGCGGTTATAACCTCGGCGGCGATTCCGAAGGCCGCATCTGGGCCGACATACAGGCCAACTACTTTATCCAGGGTCCGAACGGCAGCGGCACCGGCGTGGGTCGCGGCAATGACCTTACGGCCGTTTACCACAAGGCCAACAAAACCGATATGGACCGCAACGGTGTTGCCGACGGCCGTGATATGACCGACGACGATTTCGGCGGCATTGCTTATGCTACGTTTGAAGAGTTCCGGCAGAGTGCCGAATATCCTACCGACGGCCGGGAGCACCCCGTCATAGCTTCGATGTTCCCGACTGCCGATGAAGCCCTCCAATGGGTCATCGATAGCGTGGGAGCCTCTTTGCCCGACCGTGATGAAGTCGATGCCTATGTCATCGATGAGTTGTGCTCATTTGGAACCAAAGGCGCAACGATAGGCAGTGAAGGTGCTTTGGCGTTGAAAAATAATGTAGGGCACTTCTACAATGCCGTGAAACCGCTGGATTCGGACAATGACGGTATGCCCGATGCTTGGGAAACGGCCAACGGACTCAATCCCAATGATGCTTCCGATGCCGTGGCTTATGCAGAAAACGGTTACCTCAATATCGAGAATTACATCAACAACATACCTGTTGCCGACCGCACGTTCTTGAAATATCCGGTCGACTTGGCATTGAGTGCACTCGACACGGCACAAGTCTCCATCATCTTTGCCTGCCACGAGAAAGCCGACGGTGCCAAAATCCGCGTCGAACTGATGAAGGAGGGCGAATCGGCGTTCACGCCTGTCGATACCCTCGACGATGTGACTGTGGGGTCTTTCCAAATCGATGGCCTCTCTTCGAAATCGACCTACACGGCTCGTTTTATCACCTTCACCTCCGAAATGGAATCTCTGCCCGCCGACATTGAATTTACCACCCCGAGTGCCCCCGGTGCTCCCGATATGTCGACCGACCCCTATCCCGCCGACGGCTCTACCATCGAAGAGTATATGACCGCGACCTTGCGTTTCTCCAATGCGACATCGGGTCGTCCTTCTTATCACATTTATATCGGGACATCGCCCGATGATTTGGATTCCGTAACGACAACCAAGGCTAAGTCGTACACGATGGATTTGGAGCAGAACACCACCTATTATTGGCGTGTCGATGCCAGCAATAATTTGGGTCGCACCGAAGGCACGGTATGGAGTTTCACTTCGGGACGGGAGCCTGTCCGCACCAAGGTGGCCTACTTCGCTTTCGATGAGACCTCCGGCTCTACGGCGGTGAATGCTCCCTCCGATGAAGAAATTATTGCCAACGATGCCACCCCCTACGGCTCTTATGTCCCGGTGTGGGGTGAAGGCAAAATCGGCGGCGGTATTGCATTCTCGGCAGCCAACGCAACTGATGGCATGATTGTGCCCTCTTATGAGGCCATAGAATTTGAAAGCGCACCGTTCTCGTATGAACTTTGGTTCAAGTCGACCGCGGGCAACAGCTCACAGAGCCGTTATCTGCTCCACAAGGGCAGCCACTCGTCGGAAATCGCCGGTAACACCGGCTCATGGTTCGGCCTCGAATATAAGAACGGACGCCTCTATTTCGGCGTCGATGACGACGTGACGAAATCTCTGGCCGAAGGCTCGGCAACCTCCTATTTCGATGGCAACTGGCACCATGTAGTGGCCGTGCGCGACGTGGAGAATGCACAACTCCGCCTCTATATCGACGGCGAACTCTTCGCTTCGGGCGAAGACAAGACCGGAGCCATCTCGGGCGAAGAAGCCTTGGTTATCGGCAATGTGAACATCAATTTCGATGCGCCGTTTATCGGTTCTATCGATGAATTCACGCTTTACAACGACGCTCTCACCGAGATTGAAATCAAGGCCAAATATGAGCACGGCGTGACGGCTATCGAGGAAGTGGAACAAGAGGAGAACGCCGGGGAGTTGACCGTTTATCCCAACCCCTTCGAAGAAGCATTCTCGATTATCGTTCCTCAAAACACCATGACGGTGAAAGTCGAGATTTACAACCTCTCGGGTACGCTTGTTTACAGCCGCGACGTGGCTGCGTCGAGTGGTATCGCCGAGATAAGAGGCCTCGACCAGTTGCCGGCCGGTGCATATAGTTGTATCGTTACAACCGGCAACCAGACACATGCCACCCGCATAATGAAATATTAAAATGTCTACCGATAAAAAGGATACCTGTCGCACAGGTATCCTTTTTATGTAATTATATCATGGCTTATGAAGAAAATAGCATTCCTCTTGGGCGTTTTTGTCTTGTTGCAATCTTTTGGCGCAACCGAAGCCTATGCCCGGAAAGAGAAGAAAAATAAAAAAACGCTCGTTTATGTGATTGGTGACTCGACCGTGAAGAACGGACAGGGGAGAGGCGACCGCGGCCAATGGGGCTGGGGTAGCTTCGTGGGCGAATATTTCGATGCCGACAAGGCCGAGGTGCGCAATCGTGCCATCGGCGGCCGCAGCAGCCGCACATTCATTACCGAAGGCCGTTGGAGCGCAGTGACCGATTCGTTGGGCAAGGGCGATTACGTCCTCATACAGTTCGGGCACAACGATGGCGGCGACATCTTCACCGGGAACCGTCCCCGCGCGTCGCTCAAAGGTGTGGGCGATGAAGACACCACCGGCATCGTCGAGGCCACCGGCGTAAAAGAGACGGTGGTAACCTATGGCGCCTATTTGCGCCGTTATGTGCGTGAAGCCAAGGCCAAGGGAGCCAATCCCATTCTGTGCACGCTCATACCCCGCAATCGTTGGAAAGACGGGAAAGTGATGCGCGACAACGCCCATGCCGAGTGGGCTCGTGAGGTTGCCCGTGAAGAGAACGTCCCTTGCATCGACCTCAATACCTTGATTTCGGATATCTATGATGAGATGGGGCAGGAGGCTGTCAAGTCCTGCTTTACCGATGCCGACTGGACCCATACCTCGGAAAAGGGCGCCCGCATCAATGCCGAGGTGGTGGCTCAACAAATCGACCAGCTCAAAGGCTGCAAACTGAAAAAGTTCCTGAAATAGTCCCTCTCCACTCTCCCTCCCCCAAAAAAGAGGGGGGGAGGGCTCTTTTGCGGGAATCCGCCTCTTATCCTGCACAAGGAAGATAGGAGATTTGAGAGAAAAAAAACTATCTTTGGCATTCGATGTGTTCTCTATGAGACGCCGCCGTGAAGATTAATGAACGCTGTATATCATGAAAAGAAAACTGTTTATCAACCTATTCATTGCATTCTGCATCGCCCTCCCCTCGTGGACGAGTGCGCAGGAAACCCGTAAGATTTACCTCTCAGGTACCGGTTTCGGCCATACGGTGAAATGGGATTTCTATTGTACCGAAGGCCGCAACAGCGGGAAATGGAAAAAAATCGAAGTCCCTTCACAATGGGAATTGCAGGGCTTCGGCGAATATACCTACGGTCGTTGGTACAAGGACAAGGACCGCAACAGCGGCTTGGTGAAACGGCTGAAAAATCCCAGCAAGGAGCAGGGCATCTATCGCCACACGTTCACCCTTCCCGCTTCTGCCCGCGGACAACAGGTCTCCATCGTTTTTGATGGCGTGATGACCGATACCGAAGTCTCGGTCAACGGTCAGGTGGTCGGCCCCAAACACCAGGGCGGATTCTACCGTTTCTCCTATGACATCACCGATTTTGTCTCCTTCGGGAAAAAAAATGTCCTTGAAGTGACGGTGTGGAAGCACTCCGAAAACAGGTCGGTCAACAATGCCGAGCGCAGGGCCGACTGGTGGCTTTTCGGCGGCATTTACCGTCCCGTCTATCTCGAAATCAAACCCCTTCAACACATCGACCGCTTGGCGGTCGATGCGCGAGCCGACGGCTCTATCGACGCGCAAGTCTTCCTCTCGGGCATCGACACGGCCTGCACGCTCGACGCCACCCTCTCGTCGGTAGCCACCGGTGAGGTGCTTTACGGCAAGTTGCAAGGGCGTGTGGCCGCCGGCGACAGCCTGGTTACGCTCTCGGGCGAATGGTCGGGCGTGCAACCCTGGAATCCCGAGCAACCCCACCTTTATCTCCTCTCGGTCAATTTGCGCGGCGCCGACGGGACGGTGTTGCATCGCTATGACCAGCGCATCGGTTTCCGCACGGTCGACTTCCGGGCCAAGGACGGCCTCTACGTCAATGGGGTGAAGGTCATGCTCAAAGGCATCAACCGGCACTCTTTTTGGCCCGATGGCGGTCGCACGACCAACAAACAGATCAGCCTCGACGATGTGCGTCTCATCAAGGAGATGAACATGAACGCCATACGTTGCCACTATCCGCCCGACGAGCATTTCCTCGATGTGTGCGATTCGCTGGGCGTTTTCTTCATCGATGAGTTGGCCGGTTGGCAAAATTCCTACGATACGCAGGTGGGTTCGCGCCTGCTCCCCGAGATGGTGACACGCGATGTCAACCACCCCTGTATCATCATTTGGAGCAATGGCAACGAGGGTGGTTGGAACAAGAATCTCGACCCGCTCTTTGCCAAATATGACCCGCAGAAACGTCATGTCATTCACCCTTGGGCCGACTTCGATGAGCTCGATACCCACCACTATCCAGCTTACCTGACCGGCATCGCCCGCTTTACCTATGGCTACAAACTCTTCATGCCTACCGAGTTCATGCACGGACAGTATGACCAGGGTCACGGTGCCGGCCTCGAAGATTTCTGGAACAACTACAAGGCTCACCCCCTCTTTGTGGGCGGCTTCATGTGGGACTTCTGCGACAATGCGGTGAAACGTTCCGACATGGGGGGAATTCTCGATTCCGACGGATTCAATGCTCCCGACGGCATTCTTGGCCCTTACCGGGAGAAAGAGGGCAGCTATTATACCGTGCGCGATATTTGGGCGCCGATACAGGTCGAACGTTTCTTTGTGACCCCTTCGTTCAACGGCCGTTTCTTTGTCACCAACGAATACCTCTATACGACACTCGACTCTTGTCGCATGACCTATAAGCTCTATACCATCGCTCCGCCCTTGGCGGGAGGCAAAGGTGAGCAGACCCTTGTGGGCGAGGGAGAGGTGCAGTTGCCCTCCCTCTGTCCCGGTGAACGGGGTATCGCCACGATGACGTTGCCGGCAAACTTCTTCGATGCCGACTTGCTCGAAATCGTGGCATATCACCCCGATGGCAGCGAGATGGTGACCCGCACTTGGCCCATCGGTTATGCCGGCGATTACTGGACACGTCATCGCGACGAGGCTCCCGCTTCGGACAAGGCTGCTTGTGAGAAAAACGGCAATACGGTGAAGCTCGCTGCGGCGGGAGTGGAGGTGACCTTCGACACCACGACCGGATACATCACCCAGGTAGTGAGCAACGGTCGTCACATCTCGCTCTCCAACGGTCCTGCTCCCGTGGGCATGGTCGCTTCGGTGAAGAGTACGCAAGTCCGCCTCGATGGCGACACGGCCGTCTTTGCGGTGAAATACAACGGCAACATCGATTCGATTGTGTGGCGCATGTCGCCCGACGGATTGCTCGACATGTCGCTTCTCATGCTCAACCGTTCGCGTTTGGGAGGAGGTCTCGACGATGCCGCCACCTATGACAACATTACCAATCTGGGCATTACCTTCTCCTATCCCGAGAATGTCGTTACCGGCATGCGTTGGTTGGGCGGTGGTCCCTATCGCGTGTGGAAAAACCGTCTCCGTGGCGCCAACATGGGACTGTGGGAGAAAGCCTATAACAACACGATTACGGGCGAAAGCTACGAAAATCTCGTCTATCCCGAGTTCAAGGGCTATCATTCCAACCTCTATTGGGCGACGGTGCAGAACAAGGAAAGTGATTTCACGGTTTATGCCACCAGCGACGGGGTCTACCTGCGCATGCTTACGCCCGAGGAGCCTCACGAACGCCAGGGTACGACGCTCACCATGCCCGCTTTCCCCGCCGGCGACCTCTCTTTCTTGCTCGAAATACCGGCCATTCGCAGTTTCAAGCCCATTTCGCAGCACGGCCCGAAGAGCCAGCCCGGCTCCATTCGCATCAAATCGGGCGATGAAGGTATTTACATGGGCTTGGGCTTCGATTTCAGAAAAACCTCAAAATGATATGATACGATGAAAAAGATAAAATCATTCTCTTCCACGAAGCTCCGTTTGCTTTGCAGCGGATTGTTCTTCGGTGTCGCCGCCATGGCGGCCGCCCAGGCTCCCGCCTGGCCCGAGGTATCGACCGTGGCCAAACCCGGTGCCCGATGGTGGTGGCTGGGTAGCGCCGTCGACTCGGTCAATCTCTCAGAGAACATGGCCGACTATGCCCGCACGGGACTCGGAACCCTCGAAATAACCCCTATCTACGGAGTGAAAGACAACGAGGCCAACGACATCGATTTCCTCTCGCCCCGTTGGATGCGCATGTATGATTTCGTGTGTGAAGAAGGCAAGCGCCTTGGGTTGAACATCGACATGAACACCGGTACGGGTTGGCCCTTTGGCGGCCCCGAGGTCTCCGTCGAGGACGCTGCCACGAAAGTCATTTTCCAGCGCTATGCGCTTGCCGGCGGAACCCGTTTGCAAGAACCTGTCACCGTCAACGACAAGAAGCAGAAACCGGTGGCTTACCTCTCTCGTCTCATGGCCTTCTCGCCGAGCGGGAAGGTCGTGAACCTCACTTCTCGGGTCGATAAGGAAACCGGTGCGCTCAACTGGACCGCCCCGAAAGGGGAGGAGTGGACCTTGGTGGCCGCTTTCGTGGGCAAAACCTTCCAGAAGGTGAAACGTGCGGCTCCCGGTGGTGCCGGTTATGTCATGGACCATTTCTCGCACAAGGCCGTGGCTCACTATCTCTCTCGTTTCGACAAGGCTTTCAAGGCGGCCAAGGCTCCCGCGCCGGAGACTTTCTTCAATGACTCCTACGAGGTCTATGGCGCCGACTGGACGCCCGATTTCTTCGAGCAGTTTGCCCGCCGCCGCGGCTATAAACTCGAAAACCATCTGCTCGAATTTACCGGCGAGAACAACGACACCCGGGCTCGTCTCATAACCGATTACCGCGAGACCATCGCCGAGCTTCTCGAAGAGAACTTTACCCGGCAATGGACCGCATGGGCCCACAAGCGGGGTAGTATCACCCGCAATCAGGCGCACGGTTCGCCCGGTAACCTCATCGACCTCTATGCCACGGTCGACATTCCCGAGTGCGAGGGCTTCGGTATCACCGACTTCAAGATCAAGGGGCTGCGCCGCGACTCGGTGACCAAAGAGAACGACTCAGACTTCTCGATGCTCAAATACGCCTCTTCGGGAGCCCATATCTCGGGCAAGCCCTATGTTTCGTCCGAGACCCTTACTTGGCTCACCGAGCATTTCCGCACGTCGCTCTCGCAATGCAAACCCGACATCGACCTCATGTTCGCGGCCGGCGTCAATCACATGTTCTTCCACGGCTTGCCCTACTCGCCCCGCGATGCCGAGTGGCCCGGTTGGCTTTTCTATGCCTCCATCAACATGTCGCCCACCAACACCATCTGGCGCGATGCTCCCGGGCTTTTCACCTACATCACCCGCTGCCAGTCGTTCTTGCAGATGGGGCAGCCCGACAATGACTTCCTGGTCTATCTGCCCGTGTATGACATGTGGTATGAGCAGCAAGGCTCGAAGTTGGGATTGGCGTTCGACATACACGGCATGGCCAAGCGTGCCCCGCACTTTATCAGCGTCGTGACGCAGATTACCAATTCGGGCTATGATGTCGATTACATTTCCGACAATTTCGTCCGCACCACGGTTTGCCGCAACGGCTTGTTGCAGACGACCGGCGGAGCCTCCTATAAGGCGATTATCCTTCCGGCGGTGAAGATGATACCCGACGATGTCCTCCGTCACCTCCTGTCGTTGGCGCGTCAGGGTGCCACCCTTGTCTTTGTCGATAATTATCCGCAGGACGTTCCCGGGTACGCTTCGCTCGAAAAACGTCGCAAGTCTCTGCAATCGCTCCTGACGACCCTTCCCGATGCCGGTGGTTTTGCCAGCGAGCAGGTGCGGGATTTCGGCAAGGGTAAAATCATCACCGGAAGCGATTATGCCGAGGTGCTCCAAATGTGCGGCGTCGAACCCGAAAATATCAAGACCCTCTATGGCGCCCATTATATCCGTCGGGCGAATGACAAGGGCCATCACTACTTCATCGCTTCGCTGCAAGACCGCGACATCGAGGGTTGGGTGACACCCGCTGTTTCGGGGCGTTCGGTAGCCATCTACGACCCCGTTTCGGGACGTTCGGGCATGGCTCGCGTGCGTGAGGTCGATGGCCGCTTGCAGTATTATTTGCATCTGCGCTCGGGACAGTCGGCCATTGTCTGCGTCTATGACGACGAGACCGCCGGTGATGCCTGGTTCTATTATGACAAACAACCCCTCAGCCTTTCGCTCGACAACGATTGGTCGCTCACCTTTACCGAGAGCCAACCGGCCATTTCCGGGACTTTTGACATCGACACGCTCGGCTCTTGGACCGAATTGCCCGTGCCCGAAGCCTCAATCAACCGTGGTGCCGCGACCTATTCCATCACGTTCGACCTCCCCGAGATGCCTTGCGACGAATGGTTGCTCGAATTGGGTGATGTGCGCGAGAGTGCCCGTGTGACCATCAACGGCACGCCGGTCGACACCCTTTGGTCGGTACCGTTCTGCACTTATGTGAAGAAGTACCTCCGCCCCGGAGAGAACCGCATCGACATCGAGGTGACCAATCTCCCGGCCAACAGTATCGCCGATTACGACCGTCGCGGCATCGAGTGGCGTCGCTTCAAAGATGCCAACATCAACAATCTCGGCTACAAAAAGGGCAAGTATGGTCACTGGCAGACCATACCCAGCGGATTGCTCGGTCCCGTGCGTCTCATGCCCGTGACAGCCAAAACACAGTTCTGATGTCATGATAACCTGCCGTCTAAAAAAATAATGGCCGTATAAAATAACGGCCATTATTTTTTTAGTTCTATGATTTTTATATCTTTGTCATTCGGAATAGTTTTTCTGCCAAAATGTCTATCCAAGACACTCAACGAAAAAACTATTTTTGTATCGCTAAAAAAACAGTATGTCGGAATTGTTCGGCATATTGAAACCTATTAGAGCAAAATATACATGAAAACACGCCACTTCTTTGCTGTGGATTTAGGGGCTACCAGCGGCCGCACGATTTTGGGTACACTTTCCGATGGAAAGATGGAAATGAAAGAAGTTACCCGTTTTGCCAATCCTATTATCGAAACCGGAGGACATTGTTACTGGGATATTTACGCCCTCTATCTCGAAATTGTCAAAGGCTTGAAAAAAATGGCCCAGGAGGGCGTCGCCATCGAATCGATAGGCATCGACACCTGGGGGGTAGACTTTGTCATGGTGGGAAAAGACGGCGCATTCCTGCGCAATCCCTATTGCTATCGTGACCCTCACACCGTGGGCGCCCCCGAAGAATACTTTACCCATATCCCCCGCGAAAGAGTGTATGAGTTGACGGGAATTCAGTTTATGAACTTCAATTCCCTCTTCCAGCTCTCGACCCTGCATCGCAATCACTGCTCGGCACTTGAAGCCGCCGATAAAATACTCTTTGTCCCCGACGCACTCAGCTATATGCTCACCGGTGAGATGGTGACCGAATATACCATAGCATCGACCTCGCAGATACTCAATCCCCGCACCAAGGAGATGGAGAAGGAACTGCTCGATGTCGTAGGGGTGAAGAAAGAGCAATTCGCCCGCTTTGTTTTCCCCGGTGAGAAGATAGGAACTCTCACCCCTGAGGTGCAAAAACTCACCGGCCTGGGCGCTGTGCCCGTCATTGCCGTGGCCGGTCACGACACCGCATCGGCCGTGGCCGCTGTTCCCGCCCGCAACGAACGTTTTGCCTACCTCAGCTCGGGCACCTGGTCGTTGATGGGTATCGAAGTCAAAGATGCCATCATCAACAAGGATAGTTTCGAAAAGAATTTCACCAACGAAGGCGGTATCGAAGGAACCACCCGTTTCCTCAAAAACATTTGTGGCATGTGGTTGCTCGAACAGTGCCGTCGCGAGTGGTCGGCTGCCGGCAACGATTACAGCTATCCCGAGTTGATTGCCGCTGCCGAAGCCGCTCCGGCTTTCCGCAGCATTATCAATCCCGACGCTCCCTGTTTTGCCAATCCCGCGTCGATGATCGAGGCCATACGCAACTATTGCCGTCTCACGGGGCAACCCGAGCCGCAGAGCCATGGTGAATTGACCCGTTGCATTTTCGAGAGTCTGCCGTTGCGTTATCGACAAGTGTTCGGCTATCTCCAAGAGATGGCCCCGTTCCCCATCGAATGCCTGCATGTCATCGGTGGCGGTTCGCGCAACAACCTGCTCAACCAGAATACCTGCAACGCCGTGGGCGTTCCCGTATTGGCGGGCCCCTCCGAAGGTACGGCCATCGGCAATATCATGATTCAGGCCAAAGCCGCCGGCGACGTGAGCGACATTGCGGCCATGCGCGCCCTTATCGCCTCGTCGATAGAGCTGGGCTCGTTCACCCCCTGCGACAAAGAGGTGTGGGACGAAGCTTATGATCGTTATCTCTCGGTCTATCGCGAAGATATATAAATCAAAAAAACTGAAACCTAAAAATAAAAGACATGAAAGAAAATCTTATCCTCAATGCGTATGAGATAGCCAAGGAGCGTTACGCTGCCATGGGTATCAATACCGACGAAGTATTGGAGAAACTCCAAAAAGTACAAATCTCGCTGCACTGCTGGCAGACCGATGACGTAGTAGGCTTTGAGTCGGGTAGCGCCCTCTCCGGCGGTATCCAGACGACCGGTAACTATCCCGGTAAAGCCCGCAACATCGACGAAGTGCGTGCCGACCTCATCAAGGCCATGTCTTTGATTCCTTCGAAACACCGTGTCAACCTGCACGAGATTTATGGCGATTTCGGCGGTAAATTCGTAGACCGTGACCAATGCGAGCCCGCTCACTTCGAAAGCTGGATGCAATGGGCCGCAGAGTTGGGTATTAAGCTCGACTTCAACTCCTCTTCGTTCTCGCACCCCAAATCGGGCAACCTCACGCTCTCGAATCCCGACAAAGGTATCCGTGATTTCTGGATTGAACACACCAAACGTTGCCGTGCCATTGCCGAAGAGATGGGTAAACGCCAAGGCGACCCCTGTATCATGAATCTTTGGGTGCATGACGGCAGCAAGGACATCACGGTAAACCGTATGTACTATCGCAGCCTCTTCGAGCAGAGCCTCGACGAAATCTTCGCCGTAAAATACGACCACATGAAGACCGGTCTCGAATCGAAAGTCTTCGGTATCGGTCTGGAATACTACACCGTAGGTTCGAACGAGTTCTGCGTAGGTTATGCCACCAAGAACCAAACCCTGCTCACCATCGACACAGGACACTATCACCCCACCGAAGTGGCTGCCGACAAAGTATCGTCGATGCTGCTCTTCGTCCCCGAGCTGATTCTCCATGTCAGCCGTCCTATCCGTTGGGACTCCGACCACGTTACCATCATGGACGACTCCACGGTCGAGCTCTTCCAGGAACTCGTTCGTTGCGATGCCATGAACCGCGTGCACATCGCCCTCGACTACTTCGATGCTTCAATCAACCGCATCGGTGCTTATGTCATCGGTACCCGTGCCGCTCAGAAGTCAATTCTCCGCGCCTTGCTCGAACCGCTGGCTACGCTGCGTAAATACGAAGCCGAAGACAAAGGCTTCCAACGTCTGGCCCTCCTCGAAGAGGCCAAGGCCATGCCTTGGAACGCCGTATGGGATATGTTCTGCCTCAAAAACAACGTCCCCGTCGGCGACGAATTTATTCCCGAAGTGGAGAAATACGAAAGAGAAGTTACCTCGAAAAGATAAAAAATCACTTCACCTAAAAAGGTTTATGACGGGCTTTGTCCCGTCACAAACCTTTTAGTCGTATAAAATATGGAAATAGTATTTGGATTATTGATTATCGCCGTTGGCGCCTTCTGCCAGTCGAGTTGTTATGTGCCCATCAACCGCATCAAGGAGTGGAGTTGGGAATCGTATTGGATTGTGCAGGGTGTATTTGCCTGGTTGGTATTCCCTTTCTTGGGCGCCTTGCTGGCTGTTCCCGAAGGCCATTCGCTTTGTGAACTCTTCACGGCCGAAAATTCTGTCGACATTTGGATGACCATTCTCTTTGGTGCCCTTTGGGGGGTCGGAGGTCTCACCTTCGGTCTTTCCATGCGTTATTTGGGCGTTGCCTTGGGACAGTCGATTTCGTTGGGAACCTGTGCCGGACTGGGTACCGTGCTCGGCCCCATCATGTTGCACGTTTTCTATCCCGAAGCCGGTCACTTGGCTAAACTCACCTGGGCGGTGATTATCGGTGTTATCGTCACGCTCATAGGTATCTCCATCATCGGTGTGGCCGGAAACATGAAAGCGGCGACCCTCTCCGAAGAGGAGAAAAAGGCAGCCGTCAAGGACTTCAACTTTCCCAAAGGAATCGCCATCGCTTTGCTGGCCGGTTTCATGAGTGCTTGCTTCAACGTAGGTCTCGAATTTGGTAGCGGTCTCCATTTCGAGGAGACCGGCGATATGTTCAAGACCCTGCCGGCTACCTTGCTCGTTACGCTCGGCGGTTTCTTTACCAACGCTGTGTATTGCTTCTATCAGAACAGCAAAAACCACACATGGGGCGATTATGGAAAGACCTCGCTCTATCTCAACAATTTGCTCTATTGTGCCTTGGCCGGTGCCTTGTGGTACAGTCAGTTCTTCGGCCTGAGTCTCGGAAAAGGTTTCCTCACCGATTCGCCCGCATTGACGACGTTTGCCTTCTGCATACTCATGGCACTCAATGTCGTCTTCTCCAATGTTTGGGGCATTATCCTCAAAGAGTGGAAAGGTTGCTCGCGGAAGACCATCGCCGTTCTTGTCGTGGGTATTGTCGTGTTGATTATTTCTACCTTCATACCCGAATTGCTTAAATAATTATCTTACCGAATAAAATCAAAAACAAGCTATGAAATCTATATTGGAGGGCCGTCCCGCACTGGCCCGTGAAGTAGAGAAAGTAGCCGAAGTAGCCGGTTATCTCTGGCAAAAAGGCTGGGCCGAACGCAATGGTGGCAACATTACCATCAACATTACCGATTTGGTCGATGATGAAATCCGTAAAATGCCGGCTATCGGTCCTGTAACGCCCATCGGAACCACGCTGCCCCATATCAAGGGTTGCTATTTCTTCTGCAAGGGAACCAACAAGCGCATGCGCGACTTGGCTCGCTGGCCGATGGAAAACGGCTCGGTAATCCGCATTCTCGACGATTGCGCCAGCTACGAAATCATCGCCGACAATTTGGTAAAACCCACTTCGGAGCTTCCCGCCCACCTGTCGATGCACAACCTGCTCATCGGTCGCGGTTCGAACTACAAAGCCTCGTTGCACACCCATCCCATCGAACTCGTAGCCATGAGCCACACCCCCAAATTCCTCGAAAAAGACGTGCTCACCAACCTCTTGTGGAGCATGATTCCCGAGACCAAGGCTTTCTGCCCGCGAGGTTTGGGAATTATCCCCTACAAGATGCCGAGTTCGGTCGAGTTGGCCGAAGCCACCATCAAGGAACTCGACGACTATGATGTGGTCATGTGGGAGAAACACGGCGTGTGCGCGGTAGGCGAAGACATCATGGACGCTTTCGACCAAGTCGACGTACTCAGCAAATCGGCTCAGATTTATATCAACGCCAAGTGCATGGGATTCGAACCCGACGGAATGACTCCCGAGCAGATGAAAGAGCTGAGCGTGACCTTCAACCTGCCCAAATAAATCATTCAAAAAACAGAAAGACGATAGACATCTATGAGAAAAATGACCATTTTGGCTTTCGCCCTCTTTGCCTCGTCGGCTCTCATGGCAGCTCCTGCCAAGAAGCTCTCGGCCAAAGATGCCGCCCTTGCCATGGCCGACCGTATTGTGGCCAGCACCACCTACCAGTTTAAAAATACCGAGACGGGCGAGACCTACACTACGGTAAAAAAACAAAATCCTGCCGCACCCATCAAGGTGGGCTGCAAATACAACGATTGGCATTACACCAATGGCGTACTGCATATCGCAATGCTCGAACTCGCCGACAAACTCGGTGACAAGCGTTATGAAGAGTATGTGCTCAAAAACATGAATTTTGTCTTCAACGAAGGAAACCTCGGATTTTTCAGGAAAAAATTCGACAAGGCTCTTTCGGAGAAAGGCTGGATGGCCGTCCGCAAAATCAGTTGGCACATGATTTTCAGAGGCAAGCGTCTCGACGATAACGGTCCGATGGGAGCTTCGCTCATCGATTTGCAGAAACATCTGCCACGTCCCGACAAGGCTTTCCAAGCCTATATCGACGAGACGGCCGACCACCTCAACTATGCCGAGCCCCGTCTTATCGACGGTACCATTGCACGTCTTTGGCCCCACGAAAACACCGTTTGGGCCGATGACCTCTTCATGGCCGTGTCGTTCCTTTGCCGCATGGGCGAAGCAACCGGCAACATGAAGTATTTCGATGATGCCGCCAATCAGGTATTGCAATATCACAAATACTTGTGGTGTCCCGAGAAGCAGATTTATTACCACTGCTATCACACCGATACCGACGAGCATGGCGTGGCCCACTGGTCGCGCGCCAATGGCTGGATGCTCATGGCCCAGGCCGATTTGCTGTCGCGACTCCCCGAGAATCACCCTCAGCGGGAGGCTCTCTTGGAGAACTTCCGCCGTCAGGTGAGTGGCGTATGTCGTTATCAGGGCGCCAACGGGTTGTGGCACCAACTGCTCGACAAGACCGATTCTTATGACGAAGTCACCGGTACGGCCATGTTCACCTTTGCCATTGCCCGTGGCGTGAAGCAAGGCTGGATACACAAGGATTTCATCTATGTGGCCGAGCAGGGACTCAAAGGTATTCTCTCAAAGATGTCGGACGAGGGCGACCTCGAAGCCATCTGCGTAGGTACCGGTATCATGCCCTCCCTTACCTATTATTACAATCGTCCCACTCAAAAGAACGATCCGATGGGAGAGGGACCGGTGTTGCGTGCGTTGGTCGAAATGATGGACGCCCCCAAATACACCGAGATAAAAGCCGAACAGCAGTACGACCGTATTGTAGTCGATAAAAACTAAGTCAACTCTGAGGCCGATTATTCTTTCCTTCCCGAGAGAATAACCGGCCTCGATATTATCAAACTCTAAATTTATTTATATGAAAAAAAACTTGTTCCTACTGTGCGCTCTCTTGGCTCCGGCTTTGATTTCGGCGCAGCTCTCTTCGAAAGACGCGTGGAAACAGGCTGCCAAACTCGAAAAGTCGATTGAGAAAACTTCCTTCCCCGACCGTACTTTCAACATCACCGATTTCGGTGCAAAACCCGATACTCCCGAGGCTCCATGCCACGACGCCATCAACCTGGCCATCATCACCTGTAACCAGGCCGGCGGTGGTACCGTGGTTGTTCCTGCCGGGACTTTCTACACCGGCCCCATTACGCTCAAAAGTAATGTCAACTTCCATCTCGAAGAAGGTGCCGTCCTGAAATTCGACACCAACCCCGAACTTTACATGCCTGCCGTCCTTACCCGCTGGGAAGGTGTCGATTGCTACAACATGCACCCCCTTATCTATGCTTACGGCGAGACCAACTTGGCCATTACCGGTAAAGGCGTCATCGACGGACAAGGTTCCATGGAGACTTGGTGGCCCATGTGCGGTGCCAAGAAATATGGCTGGAAAGAGGGCATGATAGGTCAGAATTGCGGCGGTCGTGCCAAATTGCTTGCTTGGGGTGAGTCGGGTGAACCCATCTACAAACGTCAGATGACCGTTCAGGACGGAATGCGTCCCCAACTCGTGAACCTCTACCGTTGCAACCGCGTGCTGGTCGAGGGCGTGACGATGCAAAACTCACCTTTCTGGACCCTGCACCCCCTCTTCTGCAACAACCTTATCGTTCGCGGCGTGCATTTTGTCAATCGCGGTCCCAACGGTGACGGTTGCGACCCCGAGTCTTGCAACGGCGTGATTATCGAAAACTGCATCTTCGACACGGGCGACGACTGCATCGCTATCAAGAGCGGACGCAACCGTGACGGTCGTGCGTGGGGCGTTCCCAGCCAGAACATCATCGTGCGCAACTGCAAGATGTATGACGGTCACGGTGGCGTTGTCATCGGTAGCGAAATTTCTGGCGGTTACAAGAACCTCTATGTAGAGAATTGTGAAATGGACAGCCCCAACCTCGACCGCGTTATCCGCATCAAGACCAGTAATTGCCGCGGTGGTGTCATCGAGAATGTCTTTGTTCGCAACATCAAGGTCGGCGTGTGCCGCGAAGCCGTCCTGCGCATCAATCTTCAATATGAGAACCGCGAGATTTGCGACCGCAGTTTCCCGCCCACGGTGCGCAACGTCCTCTGTGAGAACATCACCTGCGAAGGCAGTAACCTCGGTGTTTACTATGTGGGTCTTGAAGGCTCTGATAATGTCTACAACATTCAAGTCGACAACTGCGAGTTCAACAACGTGAAGAAAGGCGCCTCCAATCCCGAAGATGGAATCTACATAAAGGGAGGTGTGAAAGATGTGCGTTTCAACAATCTGAAAATTAATGGTCAGACGATAAAATCGCCGACCCTTTAATCCAGATTGCAAACCTTAATCCACCTCGGAAGAGGCAACGTCCGAGGTGGATTTTTTGTTCTTGCCTGCGACAGGCTTTTTGCGCTCTCCCTCTGATTCCGTCGTGAGATAATGAGAAACTGCATTTATGCGGGGCGCCCAAAAAGTCCACATCGAGACCTTTCCAACCCTTATTACCGACCCTCTAAAAACAATTTTTGTATGAAAAAGGGCAAAACGTTGAGCTTAGAAGCGCTCTTTCCCCTCTACTTTTGCCCCGTTAAATGCGCTCTTTGGGCATTTTACATTATTTAAAAGACAAAATAATTATTAATAGGGTCATTTTGTGCAGTCTGCTCGCATGAAATAGCCCCTATCTTTGTGAGATAAATAGATGTATACCATGAAAAGAATGCTGTTTTTGTGCTTAGTCCTTTCGGTATGCCTCTCTTTCACTTCGTGCTCGGGCGGAAAGAACGAGCCGATCAATCGAAAGGAGGTCGTGCAGAGAAATCACCCCAAAATCAAGGAATTCAATGAGTTATCTTCCCTTTCGGTGGGTAACGGAGAGTTTGCTTTTACGGTCGATGCAACAGGTTTGCAGACCTTCCCCGAGTTGTATAGTGCGGGAGTTCCCTTGGGTACACAATCCCAATGGGGGTGGCACTCGTTTGCCAATCCCGAGAAATATCGTTTCGAAGAAACGCTGAAAGAATATGATTTCGGGCGGGGACACAAAGAGCTTTATGCCGTGCAGTTCAATGAGCCGGGCCGTCCTCGTGAAGCGGCCAACTGGTATCGGGTAAACCCCCATCGGTTGCACCTCGGTATCGTAGGTCTCGAACTTACCCATGAAGACGGGTCACTGGCAAAAGCCGATGAACTCTCGGAAATAAATCAGGAACTCGACCTTTGGAACGGTCAGATACGGAGCCAGTTCCAGCTCGACGGACAATCGGTTTCGGTAGTTACCGCGTGCGACAGTCTCCATGACGAGATTGGCGCACAAGTCGTTTCACCCCTGACCGCTTCGGGACGTGTGGGTGTGAAACTCAACTTCCCTTATCCTACCGGCAAACATGCCGATGATGCTTGTGACTGGACACAACCCGACAAGCACTCCACCACCATCGTCGCACAGGACGCCCACTCGGCAACCCTCAAACGCCAACTCGACGAGACGACCTACTATGTGCGTCTGGCTTGGGAAGGTGATGCCAAACTCTCGGAGAAGGAGAAACACTATTTCGTGCTCACTCCGCAATCGGGCGATACCCTTTCGTTCACCTGTCTTTTCACCTCGGCCGAGCCGACCGGTGAAAATTTGTCGTTTGATACACTCCTTGCCTCCGCTTCCCGTTATTGGAACAACTACTGGTCGCACGGAGGTATTGTCGATTTCTCGCATTGCAAAGACCCGAGAGCCAAAGAGTTGGAGCGTCGAGTCGTTCTCTCCCAGTATCTTATGGCAATTCAATGTGCCGGCTCGGTTCCTCCCCAGGAGTCGGGTCTTACCTATAATACATGGTTCGGTAAATTCCACCTCGAAATGCACTGGTGGCACGGTGCCCACTTCGCATTGTGGGGACGTCCCGAATTGCTCGAACGCAGCCTCGCTTGGTATCGCGATTCGGCTTATGACAATGCACGTGCCATTGCCGAGCGTCAAGGCTTCAAGGGCATTCGTTGGATGAAGATGACCGACCCCTCTGCAATCGAGGCTCCTTCGAAAGTGGGTTCCTTCCTCATCTGGCAACAGCCCCACTTCATCTACATGGCCGAGCTCATCTATCGTGCCAACCCTTCACAAGAAGTCATCGACCGCTATAAAGACCTCGTTGCCGAGACGGCCGAGTTCATGTATTCGTTTGCCACCTATGACGAGCTCGAAGGCCGTTTCGTGCTCAAAGGTGCCATTCCCGCGCAAGAAACGCTGCGTGCAGCCGAGACGGTCAATCCTCCCTTCGAACTTTCTTATTGGCACTATGCCATCAGTGTAGCCCAGAAGTGGCGCGAGCGTCAAGGCTTGCAACGCAACCTGCAATGGGACGAGCTGCTCGACAAGCTTTCGCCCTTGGCTCATCAAGACGGGCTCTACCTGGCTGCCGAGACAGCAACCGATACCTACAAGGACATTCGCTTCACCTCAGACCACATGGCCGTGTTGGGAGCATTGGGCATTCTGCCCAAATGTCCTCTCGTGCGTGAAGACATCATGCAGAATACCCTCGACTGGGTATGGGACAACTGGAACTGGGGCAAGACCTGGGGTTGGGACTTTGCTATGACGGCTATGGACGCCGCTCGCCTGGGCGACACCGAGAAAGCTGTCGGTGCCCTCCTTATGGACAAACGCACCAACACCTATTTGCCCAACGGTCATAACTATCAAGACGGACGCTTGCGTGTCTACCTGCCCGGTAACGGTGGTCTCCTCACTACGGTGGCCATGATGTGTGCCGGTTGGGACGGTAGCGAAGGTGAGAATCCCGGTTTCCCGAAAGATGGAAATTGGGACGTTCGCTGGGAAGGTCTGCTGCCCATGCCTTGATATTCAATCGTGTGAACAAGAGATAATTAAATTATATACGGAAAAAACATGCGAAGTATTATGAAAAAATGGACTAATCTATTAGCCTCAGCACTTCTGCTATTCTTCTTTTCCTGTAATGAAATGGACAAGTACTATGACAACGATCGTCATTCTACCTCTGTTTCAGTAGGAAATGCTTGGGATTATCTGGAAAGTAGAGGCAATTTTACCAATTTCTTGAGAGCTGCGCAACGAGCTGGCTATGAAGATTTGGTACGCGGAAAAGGTTTGGCTACGATTTTCGCCCCCGATGACGAAGCATTTGCCAAATATCTCAACCGCCACGGTTACTCTTCTGTCGAGGAGATACCTGTTGAAGAGTTGCAGAACATGGTGACTTACCACCTGCTCTATTACAGTTTCAAGTCTGATGACTTTATGGAGTATCGTCCCGAAGGTACGAATGTGGAAGACGACTGGATCGGCCTTTACTATAAGTATCGTACCCGTAGCCGCGATGCGGCCGAGATGATTTCCGACCCCTCTCGCGACGGTGCTCTTGTGAAGGTGTTCCACCAGGAAAAATATATTCCGGTGTTCACACCCAACCTCTTCAACTATTACAACAACAATGGTTCGAGCGGTTCGAGCGGTACGGCCAATTATAACTATTTCTTCTCCGAATATGGCGACAATTTGTGGCAAGGCGACTCGTGGGCTCCCGGTGCCGAACCTTATTTCAGAGTGGCCAATGCCGGTGTGAAAGAGTATGAAATTATTACCGACAACGGTTATCTCTATGTGGTAGATGATGTGGTGGAGCCCCTCAAAACCATGTACCAGACGCTTGCTGCCGATGACAAGTATTCTATTGTCACCCACATCTATGACCGTTTCAAATCGCTCAATTACGACGAAGTCCTCTCGATGAACTATAACAACCGCGACTCCGCATTTGTTTACAAGCACAATGGTCTCTCGTCCATTGCTTACGAACGTGTGGGCGTTTCGGTTATAGACGGTAATACCGAGGCCGAGTCTTATTATCTTGGTCCGTTGGCTTTGGGCTCTTATACGTTGTTTGCCCCCCAGAACGAAGCCATGCAGGCATTCTACGATAAATATTGGGCTCCCTATTACGGTGCCGATAATTGGGACTCGGTGCGTTTCACCCCGCTTTATGTGCTCATGAGCGAGTTGGAAGCCCGCCACCGTCTCCTTGGCCAGGCCGGCCCGCTGCTCCCCAGCGAAATCACGGCAGGCAACGCCGTCACCAATGCCAGCAACACGCGTGTCACCATCAGTCCCAGCGATGTTCAGGACCGCTACCTTTGCTCCAACGGTATCGTTTATGGTGTGAGCGACTTGGTTTCTGTTCCCCAATACTTCTATTATGTAACGGCTCCCGCTTTTGTGAATCCCAAGTACAACATGTTCATGTTGCTCATGGCCAAGTCGGGTGTAATCGACCTTTACACGGCAGCCAACCAGTTCCATGCATTCTATCCCACACAGGAGATGTTGGAAAACACGCAAGTCGGAGGCGAGAATCTTATCTATGAGAACACCAACCCCAACGTGTATGGTGCCGAAGATGTGATTATCTCCGACGGTGAAGGCGGTACCGTTTCGTTGAGCATGGCTCATTCGGCAAACATCGTCCGCAACCAGATTGCCGACAACATGATAGAGATACCCAATACCGACGACCGGATTTATTACCTCACCAGCGGTTCGTTCAATTACCTCTTCTCTCACGAAGACACCATCTATTCGACCACTACTTACAACACCCGGTACGGTCTGCATGGCGATATTCAACGCTCGGCCGTTACCTTCACGGAAATGCCCGGACTCGACGTGCGCAACGGACATGTCTATGCCCTCGAAGGCGGAAGCCTCGCATCGGCGTTGCTCCCCGAATCGCGCACTTTCCAATCCCTTGCCGTGATCGAAGCCCAAGTGCCTTGGGAGTTCAAGGAAACCGCCCATGGCACACGTAACTTCTACCAGTCGGGTATCCTTTCGTCTTTGAGCGATTCGACTGAAAACGTCGAAGTATTCATTGCCATGGAGGCCGAAGGCAGTGGCGATGGCGACCTGCCCCGCTACATCGTGCTTGCTCCCAACAACCAAGCTGTGCAGAGCGCTTATGACGATGGTTTCATTTCGGCCCGCGGTAGCAAGAACTTCAAAGGTTATATGCCCAACCTCTTTATCTCGGTCGAAAGAAGCCGCTTGCTCGACTATCCCATGCCCGGTGACGGTCAAGGCACGCGCACGCTCTACTCTTTCAACCCGAAAGGAGAGGGGGGCGAGTTCACCTCGGTCCAAATCTCGGATATGGGCTCGTATTTGCAAATTACCGACACCAAAGGCCGCACGGCGCGGGTAGTCAACTCCTTCCCGTATATCTATAACGATTGCGCCGTGTATATTATCGACAATTACCTCGACTTCGGTGATGGAACTTACGTTGTGGAATAATAAAATATGATATACACTATGAAAATAACACGGAAAATATACCTTTTGCTGCTCGCGTTTGTGGTATCACAGGCTATGGCGGCGCAGACGGTTTTGACCGGTAAGGTATTGGAGAAAGCTTCGGGCGAACCTCTTGCCGGTGCCAGCGTTTTTGTCCAGAACAAGGACGAACGTACTTTGGCCAGCGTGCTTGTCGATGCCAATGGCGAGTACCGTATCAGAATTCCCGATGAGCAAGACCTTGTCATCAACTTCTCGTTCATCGGTATGCAGACCTACACGGTGAAGTACACCGGACAAAAAGTCCTGAATGCTTCCTTGACCGAAGAAAGCCGCACCCTCGACGAGGTGAGCGTTTCGGCACAGCGCGTGCAACGTAACCAGATGGGTCTTACCCCGCGTGAAGAACTTGGTGCCGTGCAGCGCATGAGCATGGAAGGTCTTGAAACCGCTCCTGTGACCTCGGTGGCCGAGGCCCTGCAAGGTGCCCTCTCCAACGTCGACATCGTGACCGGTGCCGACCCCGGTTCCAACAGTACCATTCGCATTCGTGGTACCCAGACCCTCAACGGTAATGCCGACCCCCTCATCGTGGTCGACGGGGTGCCCTATCCCGTTGAAGTAGACGACGACTTCGATTTCGCTTCGGCTTCGACCGATGATTACTCCAACCTCCTCGATATCTCGCCTGCCGACATCGAATCGATCGAAGTGTTGAAAGATGCCCAGGCTACCGCCATGTGGGGTACCAAAGGTGCCAACGGTGTGCTTGTCATCAATACCAAGAAAGGTGCCAAAGGCAAGATTACCTTCTCGTTCAATACCAGCGCCGAGGTGCGCAAAGAGGCCAGCACTTATCCGCTCCTCAATGCCGCACAATATGTCTCCATGGTGCAAGACGCCCTTTGGAACTCCATCAACGACGTGGGTTACACCGAAGGTATGAACGAGTATTTGCCTCTCATCAATTCCGATGAAATCAACTTCAACCCCGCTTCGCTTGTATTCAACGAATACAACGTCGATACCAACTGGCTCGACGAGGTTTCCCGCATCGGTTACAATACCGACAACACCTTCTCCATGTCGGGTGGTGGTGACAAAGCTACCTACCGCCTCTCGCTCGGTTACCTCAAAGAGACCGGTACCACCGTCGGAACCGACCTCCAGCGTTTCTCGACCCGTTTCAACATGCACTATGCATTCTCCAAGAAGTTGGACATCACCTCCGATTTCTCTTTCACCTATAATATCCGTAATTCCAGCTGGTCTGAGAAAGTGAATAATAAAGAACCGTCTGCCCCCCGTAGCATCGCCATCACCAAGATGCCCCAAGAGAGCCCCTATGTGATGACCGAAGACGGTTCGGCTCGTACCGATACCTATTTCACTCCCTACGATGATTTCGGCATGACGTTCGAGGACAATCGCAATTACAACCCCGTAGCCATGGTGAATGAAGCGGTGAACCGCTTGGATTCTTACCAGACACGTCTCACCTTCCAGCTCCACTATGAGCTTCTCCCCGTGCTCCACTATTACGGTACCGTGGCTCTCACGGCCAATAACAAGCGCACCAAGAAATATATCCCCAACGAGGTGACCGGTGTGCCTTGGGTGAGCACCACCGACTATGCCTTGGCCAACGACTGGTATAACCGCGCTTCTGACGTGACCAGCGACCAGCTCTACCTCTATACCGAGAACCGTCTCGTGTATATGCAGACTTTCAACGAGATACACCGTATCGTTGCTTCGGGTATCCTGCAAATCGAGCAGACTGCCGAGACCGGTTATGGTGCACAGACGGCCGGTAACGCATCTTATTACCTTTCCGACCCCTCGACCGGAGGTTACATCGTCGGCCTCAGCAGCAGTGAAGCCACCCGTCGCAGCTTGTTGTCGAACTTCTCGGCACAGTATAACCTTTTCGACCGTTACATGTTCAACGCCACCTTCCAAGTCGAAGGTTCTTCGGCTCTTCCCAGCCACACCCGTTGGGGCATCTTCCCCACATTCGGTATCGGTTGGCAGTTGGGCGACGAGCCGTTCATGATGAATCAGGAGTTTATCTCTCTCTGCAAGTTGCGTCTCAGCTGGGGTCAGACCGGTAACGCCCCTTCGGGCACCTCTCCCTATGTCGGTACGTTCAGTGCCAACTCGTCGGGTTACCTCAACATGTCTTCCATCTATCCTTCGCGCGTGCAACTCGACAACATCGACTGGGAGGTTGTCGACAAGTGGAATGCCGGTATCGACCTCGGTATCCTCAACGACAAGATACTCTTCACGGTCGACCTCTATAAGAACGTCACCAACAACTTGTTGCAGAAAGGTATGAAGTTGCCTACCTCTACCGGTTTCAGCAAACTCGAATGGTTCAACTCCGGTAAGATGACCAACCGCGGTTGGGAGTTCCGCGTCGACCTCAACGACATCGTGAAGACCAAGGACTGGCGTTTCACTTTCTCGTTCAACATCTCGCAAAACGAGAACAAGGTCAACGAGTTCCCCTCGAACCTCGACATGGAAACCTACGAGTTCGACAACGGTAATTATGCCTACCTCATCATGGCCGGCAACCCCCTCGGTTCGTTCTACGGCTACCGATACAAAGGCGTTTACCAGAATGTGGAAGACACCTATGCCCGCGACCTCAATGGCAATACCATCTATGACATCGACGGCAAGCCCGTAATCATGTCCAACGGTACCCAGCAGGTTTACCCCGGCGATGCCAAGTATGAAGATATCAATGGTGACGGTGTCATTGACGTTAACGATGTCGTTTACCTCGGCAATTACAGCCCGAAACTCATCGGCGGTTTCAATTTCCGTCTCTCTTACAAGAACTGGCAACTCTCGGCCAACTTCCAGGGCCGTGTCGGTCAGAAGGTATTCAACCAGACACGCCTCAACTCCGAGCAGATGCGCGGAAACAACAACCAAAGTACCGCTACGCTGCGCCGTTGGCGTAACGAGGGTGATATTACCGATATGCCCCGTGCACTCTACGGCCGTGGTTACAACTCGCTCGGTTCTGACCGCTACATCGAAGATGCTTCGTTCTTGCGTATGAAGACTCTCACGTTGAAATATTCGTTCCCGAAAAACCTCACACGCAAAATGCACCTTTCGGCTTTTGACCTCTACGTAACCGCTTACGACCTCCTTACTTTCACCAAGTACTCCGGACAAGATCCCGAGGTGGGTGAAAAGAAAATCGACGACAGCGGTATTATCCGCCTGGCTGTCGATGGTGCGTCGACGCCCAAACCTATCCGTGTGAAATTTGGTATTAACCTCCGATTCTAACAATTTACCGATATGAAGAAGACACACATATATTTACTTGCGTCCGTTCTTACTTTCTCGGCTGTGTCGTGCGAAGACTGGATGAATGTCGACCCTGCCGGCCAACAGAACGCGACCAATTACTGGGCTAACGCCGGTGAGGTGGAAGCCGTCCTCGGTACAGCCTACCGCAACATGCGTACGGCTGTGACCAATCGCACCTATATCAATTGGGGCGAGATGCGCGGCAACGGTCTCGGCGTGCTCGAAACCAGTGCTTATGATATCCGTACGGGCGATATTCTGCCCTCGAACTCCCTTTGCAAGTGGGCCGACCTTTATAACGTTATCGGCATGGCCAACTCCGTTATCGACTATGCCCCCACTGTTGTGGAGAAAGACGCCTCTTTTACCGAAGGCGAGATGCGTTCCATTGTGGCCGAAGCACATTTCTTGCGTGCTCTCAGTTACTTGACTCTTGTGCGCACTTTCAAAGATGTGCCCTATGTCACCCACTCTTACGTGACCGATGATGCCGATTTCTGGCTTCCCAAGACCGACGGTGATTCCATTCTCCGTGCGGAGTTGGCTCTCATGCAGCCCTATCTCGAAAACGCCCGCGAATTTTTCCCCGACGAGACCGACAACAAGGGCCGTGCCACACGCTGGGCTCTCTATACCGTGATGGCCGACATGTATCTGTGGCTTAGTGCTTCGGACTATGATAGCGGCAATTCGGCCACCGACTTGCAGAATTGCATCGATTGTTGCGATGCCGTTATCAATTCGGGCCGCGTGGGTCTTATCGACGGTTCGCTCTGGTTTACCAATTTCTTCCCCGGTAACAGCAACGAGAGCATTTTCGAGCTGCAATTCTCCAATCCTCTTGCACAGACCAACTCGTTTATGTCGTGGTTTGGCGGTACCGATGAAGCCCTTACGGCCTCTTCGGGTCAGTATTACTACGTAAGCACCGTCAGTCTCTTCCGTTTTGTCTCATGGCTCACTCCCGGTGATGTGCGTGGCGATGGTGCCTCGTATGCCTCTACCACTTCGACCGTTCCCCAATCAACCGTATGGAAGTATTATGGTAGTGATACACAGAATACGGCTCGTAACGATACAGAGAACGACCAGAACTGGATTATCTATCGTTTGGCCGAAGTATATCTCATGAAGGCCGAGGCTCTTGCTTTGCAAGGTGACCTTGACGGTGCACTTGCCGCTCTTAACGAAGTACGTGAGCGTGGCGGCAGCGAAGCCCTCGAAAGAGCACAATACGGTAGCAAATATGCCGTTATCCAAGCCATCATCAACGAGCGCAGTATAGAGTTCCTTGGAGAAGCCAAGAACTGGTATGACCTCCTGCGCACCGGATTGCGTTATCAGGATCCCGAATTCGGTACGCTTTATCAGCAACTCTTCTTCGACGAGACTGTCAACGGACTCCCGTCGGTGTCGGCTGCCCTTGTTCGTTCCAAGTTGAGACGCAACATCCCTTACTCGTGGTATCTGCCTATCCATACCGATGAATTGGCTGCCAACCCCAGTTTGGTACAAAATCCGGCTTATGCTAACTTAGGTGAATAATCATAGAAATGCAATATCTTATGAAACATAAAATTTTATATTTGTGCGTAGCTGTGGCGGCGATGTTCTCGGCCTGCGGCGACGACCTCGAAGACTCGACGTTCTCGATTACCGAGGAAGTTCCTGCCGCCACCTGGTTGCAAGAGAACGGATATACCCAGTGGGTGGCCCTTCTCAACCACACCAATATGTTCAGTACCATCAACCTCAATGTGGGTGACTACACCTTGTTCGTGCCCGACAACGAGGCTGTAAACAAGTACCTCGCCGCCAACGGTTACGGTTCGGTGCAGGATATCGACCCCGCTTACGGCCAGTATCTGGTGAAATACCACACCATAGCCGGTAACCAATACAGCCAGGTCGATTTCTCCAACGACGTTTTGCCCGACACCACGGCCACCGGCGACCGCCTCTCGGTGACTTTCAATGAGAATGGCGATTACTTCGTCAACGAAGAAGCCCAAATCACTTCGTTCGACATCGCGACGACCAATGCCACCGTGTTTATCATGAACGGCGTGCTTACTCCCATTACCGAGTACATCTATGACCGTCTCGAAGACAATGCCGATTGGAGCCTCTTCAAGGAGTTGCTCGATGCTACCGGCCTCAGCCCGCTCGTGTCGTCGACTTCCGGCCGTGCTGCCTCCTACACCTGTCTCGTGGTTCCCAATAGCGTATTCGACGCTTCCGCCATCAGCAGCCTTGCGGCCTTGGCCGATACCCTCGATGCCGGGCAGAATACCGCAGCATGGAAAGAAACCGAAAACCCCATGTACCGTTATGCTGCTTATCATTTGATTTCGTCGTCACATGCTACCGGTAGCATCGTTGTTGCAGATACCGCTTCGTCGACCAGTGCCGCCACCGTGCTTGCCACCCTTGCCGAGGCTTCCTACATCGAATTCCAGGATATCGACGGCCAACTCTACATCAATTATGATACCCTCACTCAAACGGGTGCAACCTGGGGCGAAGTAACCGACCTTGTGTGCCGCAACGGTGTAATTCACGAAGTCTCGACCCCGCTTTACATCAAGGCTCCTACCAACGTGCCCACGACTACTTTCGAAGTGACCGACTTCTCGATTCTTGAAACCGAAATCTCGGAATACCGTCTCGGTTCGCTTACCGCTGAGTATGTCGAAGACCTGTCGGATTTGCGTGAAAAGTACGGCTCCGGTTTCTGCTACGACTGGACCAGCTACTTGTCGTCGAGCGGCTTCAGATGCGTCTCGTATTATGTGGGGACATCGACCGATACCGTGGGACTTTATTTCACCAACCATGATGCCCTGTTGCTCAATCTCGGACAATATGGTTACATCGATATGCAGACCCCGAGTCTTGTGGCCGACTCTACTACCTATTCGGTAGGTCTCAGCTTCTACAACACGGCAGCCTCTTCGGCTTCGGGACGTTTCACCGTTTACATCGACGATGTGGAAGTGGGCTCGCTGACCACCCAGGGCGGTACGGCTCCCGAACGTTTCAAAGATGTCTCTCCCAAACCCGAAGAATGGGTGGCCATTCCCGATGCCGATAATGGTGAGTATATTGTGGGCGAAGTGACCTTTGCCACCACCGGCCGCCATACCTTGCGCATTGAAGACAACGAAGGTTCTACGCTTTATCTCGATTATGTTCTGTTCACTCCTAAAAAATAAAAGCAATGAGAATTATGAAAAAAGCTGCATTCATTCTTTCGCTTGCCGTCTGCGCCCTTTGGGCTTGCAACGACAATTGGGATGATTACTACAAAGGATCATCTTCCACTGGGAGTGTCGATACGGCTACCACGGTGCTTGACTGCTCCCTCATAGAATTTTTCCAAACCCATGACGAGTATGCCGATTTCTATAAGCTCCTCCAAGACGTGGGAGCGATGTCATCGCTCGAAGCCGACCAGGAACTTACTGTCTGGGCTGTTGATAACCAAGGCGTGCAAACAGCCATGACCGACGGCTCGTCGCTGGTAGATTTGAACCTCGATACCACCCGTGTGTTGTATCATGTCAACTACCTCTCGTTCAACCGCAACCAGTTCAAAGACGGCGCCCGCCTCAAAACGCTCAACGGCATCTACATTCAGATTGCCGTCGACGAGCAGGGCGAGATATATGCCAACGACGCCAAAGTGGTGAAAACTTACCGCATGAACAACGGCGTGGTGCATGTCATCGACCACATGATGTCGGCCCGTATGAACCTCTATGCCTACATCGAGCAACTCTCTGACGAGTATAGCATGTATCGCGACTCGATTATCCTCAAGGCCAGTGTCGAGCAATTCTCGCCCGAGAGCTCTACGCCCATCGGTGTCGATATGACAGGTAATACCCTCTACGATTCAGTGTTCGTTGTCTACAACCCCTTGTTCGATACCGTACGGATCAATTCCGAGTTCCAGCAATTCACCTGCTTCGTCCCCAGTGATGAAGTGATCCGTGACTGCTATCGCAAGATGAACGAGACTTGTCAGGCTATCGGTCGCCAGTTGGCCGAAAATCCGCCTTATCCCGATTATCCGTATTTGGGTTCGGCCGAACTTTCTCTGGCCAATGAGTGGATAAAGAGAGCTACCATTTACAACGGAACCCTCTCGGCCGAAGAAGCCTCGCAAGACGATATCTACTCGGCTTATAACAAGCAGTGGAAAAATACCGACCGTGACGGCAATGCCGTGCAGGTCATCGATACCGAAAATCCCGTGGAACTCTCCAACGGTCGTGTTTACATGGTACAAGACCTGAAAATCCCCAACAACGTCATCATTACCCGTCTGAAACAATTCCTCTACCACTACGGCAAGATTGCTTCGGCCGACACGACCAACCTCTACTTCTGCATCCGCGGCGAAGTGCCCGACGGTTTAGGTCCCTCTCGCCAAGATGAAATTCCTTCGCTTGTGGTACAAGCCGGTTATGATTCTCCCGCATGGGCCGAACACGGACCTTATTCGCACTTCGAGGAGAATGACAAAGGTAATCCCTGTTATGTCGTTCTGCACATTGCCAAGGACGAAGAAAGCACCGAGCCTTTCACCCTTTCTTTCACCCCGATAGTTCCTACTGGAATGAGTTCTGTGGCCCAGTATTTGATTCCGGCCGGCGAATATAACCTCCACTTGGGTAACCAAGCCTCGGGTAGCGGTGTGGGTAATGTCTATTTCGCAACGGCCGAGCTCGGCGAAAACGGTTATCCCTATTTCGACCCCAACGATCCCAACTTTGCTACTGCTCCGGCAAGCAACGATTGTGACGTTGCTCTTAAAGGCAAGGGTTATGTTCGTGTCGGATCCAACATTAACTTCTCGCTCGCTTCGCCGTGGAACTACGACCGGCGCGGTGGCGGCGGTATGGCACAGTATTCGAGCGGCAACTCCCGCTGGAATGAGAATGGAGGTCTGGTAGGTCCTGTTACCGTCGAAGGAGAACCCGGTACCATGCAATCGGTCCGCATCAAGATAGAACTTACCAGCGGTACCCGCATGCGTTTCTTCCACTGGTGCCTCGTTCCTACCGAGAATAATTATTGATATCAAACACACAATACGATATGAAAAAACTTAGAAACATATTTCTGCTCCTGTTGATTGCCGCGGTGTCGCTGCCCGCAGTCGCTCAGCGCACTTACACAATCACAGGTACGGTGGTAGACCCCTATGACGGGTCTCCCATCGAAGGAGCCGTTGTTTCGGCTACTAATTTGGGACAATCGGTCACGACCGATGCCAACGGTACGTTTAAGGCCGAGCTTTCAAGCCTTAAAGGAGAATTGAATGTTTGGTATCCCGGTTATTACACCAAGGTGATTCCCGTGAACGGGCGTACCTCTTTCTCGGTTATCCTCATTCCCGAGGACAAATACGGTTACACCGATTATGTGCTCACGCCCAATGCCGTAACTCCCGGCCAGGACAAAAACACGAATACCTACTCGCGTCAAAGCAAGGACTTCACGGCTTCTACGGTCGACGTAGAGAAAACATTCGTCAATATCCCCGGTCTTTATGTCGCTGAAAAGAGCGGTATGCCCGGCGAAGGTTCTTATTTCCAAATCCGCGGTAACCGCACGGCAAATGCCACCGGCATGCCTCTTATCGTGCTCAACGGCCAGCCCTACTTCGGCAGCCTCGATGCCTCGGGTGTCGTGAACGGATATTCGACCAGTTTGTTCAGTGCGCTCAATGCGCAGGATATTGCCAGCGTTTCGGTTCTTAAAGGTGCTGATGCCGCCCAGTATGGCTCTTTGGCTGCCAACGGTGTCATCGCCATCGAGACCGAACGAGCCATCGACCTCGAGACCCAGGTGGAATTCATCGGCCAGTATGGCGTGGACCTCAACCAGTCGAAACTCCCCACACTCAATGTCAAGGACTATAAAAATTATGTATCGGCACTTGGCCTCACCGACGGGTCTTATGAAGACATGGACGATTTGCTCGTAGATTTCCCCTACCTCTCGCAAGACCCCTCGGTCTATGTCAATCCTCATCTTTATACCAACGACACCGATTGGCAGGACGAGATTTATTCGCCGGGCTTCGTTACCGACAATACCTTGAAAATCAAAGGTGGTGACGCTATTGCCAAATATGACCTTTCGGTAGGTTACAAACGTAAGGAGGGTCAGGTGAAAAATACCGACTACAACCGTTATTACGCTCGTTTGAATTCCGATATCAACCTGAGCCGTAACCTTGTCTTCACCTCTTCGCTCTCGTTGGCCTATATCAACAGCAACTTGCAGGAGCAGGGTCTTTCGCGCGAAACCAATCCGCTCCTTGCCGCCCTGCGCAAAGCTCCCATGCTTTCGCCTTATCAAATCGATGACGACGGCAAGATGCTGCCCGAATACGCTCCCGTGCGCAACGATACCGGCCTTGTGGTTACCAACAATGCCGTCTCGAACCCCCTCTCGCTCGTCGACAACGTGCGTGCCAAAAACACCATCTATGACGTGCAGGCGCTCTTCGGCCTCAATGGCAAAATCAAAGACCATTGGACTCTCGGTGTGACGGCCGGCCTTTACTATTACAAGAAAAACGAGTCGGTGTTTATCCCCGGTGTGACCGAGCAAAGCATCATGCCCTTGCAAAACGGTCTGGCCGAGAATACCTCTCGCGATGGTGAAACCGAGTTGCGTAACTTCTATTTCGCCGCCCGTGCCGGTTATGACCAGACATTCTCGGGCATGCACAACCTTAAGGGTTCGCTCGGTGTCCAGTCGGCCATCAACAGTTCCGAGTATGATTATGCACAAGGTATCAACTCGGCCAACGACTACTATTACCTGCTCGGTAATTCCAGTTCGAATGTGGGTCGTGTCGTATCGGGTTACATCGACAAGTTCAACTGGGTGAATATCAACGCCAACCTCAACTATACCTACAACCACTTGGTAGGTGTGGGTGTGACCTTGGCGTCGGACTATGCCTCGTCGTTCGGCAGCGATGCCCCGGCCATGGCGGTGTTCCCCTCGGTCAATGCCGCATTCTATGCCAAGAATGCTCCCGGCGTGCGTGACGTCGACTTCATCAACCAGTTGACCCTCCGTGCCGAGTATGTGACCACCGGTAACAGCCGTTTCTCGTCGAGCCTCAGCAAATATGCCTATTCGCAATCGTCTTTCCGTGCCCTCTCGGGTCTCGTGCGTGCCGGTATCGCCAATACCGACCTCAAATGGGAAACCGACCGTACGTTTGACGTGGGAGTCGATTTCTCCATGTGGAACAACCGCATCGACGCTTCGATCGATTACTACAATGGCAAAACCAGCGACGTGATCATGTTGCGTGGCATCTCCTCTGTATTCGGAACCAGTTCGATGTATGACAACATCGGTACGCTGAAAAACGAAGGCGTTGAAGTAGGATTCCAGTTTGCTCCCGTTTATACCAAGAACTTCCAATGGTACATCGGCGCAACTCTTGCCCATAACAAGAACCGCCTTACCTCACTTGACGGCAATGCCAGCATCATCACCGAGATGAGCGACGGCTCCGCCATCATTTCCGAAGTAGGCCAGCCTTTGTACAGTTTCTACGGTTATGAGACCGCCGGCGTATTCGCCACCGATGAAGAAGCCGCTGCCGCCAACCTCACCACTCCGGCAGGTGTTGCCTTCGGTGCCGGCGACATGCACTTTGTCGACCAGGACGGCAATGGTATCATCGACGAGAAAGACCGTGTGAACCTGGGTAGCGCCGATCCCAAAATTTTCGGTAACATCTACACCACGTTGCGGTACAAAAACTTTGAACTCTCGGTGAACTTCGGTTACAGCCAGGGCAACATGGCCTACAATGCCGTGCGCCGCATCGGCGAGAGCATGAGCGACTATGGCAACCAGCTCTCTTCGACCAACCGCCGCTGGCAAAGCAACGGTGACGTGACGACCATGCCTCGCGCCACCTATGGCGACCCGATGGAAAACAACCGCTTCTCCGACCGTTGGATTGAAGATGCCTCCTACCTCAAACTCAAAGAAATCTATGTAAGCTACAAATTCAATTTCTTGAGAGGTACCACCATCTTTGCTTCGGCCGAGAATGTTTGCACCTTTACCAAGTATCTGGGTCTCGACCCCGAAACTTATTATTCCTACGACTCATCGATGCGCGGATTCGACTATGGAAAGATTTCGCTGCCGCGTTCATTCAAAGTCGGTGTTAAGCTCGAATTCTAACCTCTAAGTGAATTTAAGATTATGAAAAATATCATCAACAAATTTACAGCTGCTATTGTCGCCTCGCTCCTTTTGGTGTCGTGTACCGACGATACCACCGACGTGCTCGACGAAAGCACATATCCCCAGACCATATCCGAGCTTTACGCCGGTTTGTGGGGCTGTGCCTCAACGGTAGCCGATGTGGCCGACCAGGCTTTGATTATCGAGGCGCTCCGCGGCAATTTGGCGCAGCCTACCTCGAATGCCGGTACCGAGTTGTGGGATATTTACGAATACCGCGACCTCAACGGCAATTCTCTTGTCGACCCTGCCGGTTATTACCGCATCATCATGAATGTCAACGATTATGTGGCTCATGTCAATGCATTCCGTCAGGAAAACCCCACCGCCCTCAACTTCGAGGAGATGTATGGCGTTTCTTTCGACATGTATATCTCCACCGCTATCCGTTACAAGGTGTGGGCCTACTTGATGCTGGGCAAAATCTACGGTGAGGCCGTCTATTTCGACGACCCCTTGAAAGAGTACCAGGATATAAAGAACTATCCGACGCTCAACTTCGAACAAATCATCGAGAAATGCATGCAGCTGATGACTACCGGCATGTACGGCGTTGACGGTATGCAGATGACCCGTTGGAGAACATTCCTTTTCCCCTCCACAACCGGTGAAGAAGAAGGTCTGATGCGTTATGACCGTTACCAGTTCACGCCCTATACCCTCTTGGCCGAGCTCTATTTGTGGAAAGCTGCGTTGTCGCCCAATCCCAATGATTACAAGCAGGCCGCCATCAACGCCATGACCGAAATCACCAACGGTGGTTACACCTCGGGCGCAGAGAACTATCTGTTGAGCTTGCGTGGTGCTTATGGCTCAAACTTCAAGAATGCCATACATACTTATTATCGTTGGGAAGATGTAACGATGGCTTCGTACAATCCTCGTGTAGGTGAGTCGAACCGCCTCGAAGATTATGCTTCGAACGTTGCTCCATACAGTTATTATGTCATGCCTACCGATGATGCCAGAGCCCGTTTCGACACCACCTACATCGCCAACAGCGACCAGCAGTACCGCGATAACCGCGGAAGTGGAAGAACCTTTTCAGAGGCAACTCCCGGGCAATATGTCCTGACAAAATGGATTAACGGTTCGTCGCAAACGTCCGAAACCATTATCGCCATTTACCGTGCGTCTAACTTGCATCTCATGCTTTGCGAAGCATTGTCGGGCGTAGCTCGTTTCACGACCGATGAAACTCAACGCCATGCCCTTATCGAGGCCGCCTTGGCCCTCATCAATGGCGGTATAGGTTCTTATTGGAACGCCTCGACCGGTGCGTATGCCGAAGATTCTTGCTTCGATATACTCTATGACATATTCGGTAAGGGCAGTACGGCATCTCCTTATTTGGCCAACCTCTACCGGGGCGGCACCCACGAAAATAGTGCGTCGCAATACATCAACCGCGGCGTGCGCGGGCGTGTCGACATGCTCTATGTGGGCGACAGCATTTTGGTGAAAGACGAGTTGACCAACGATTATCTCTATACTCCCGAACAGCAGTGCTGGAAACTCGATTCGCTCATCGCCGAAGAGAATTTCTTCGAGCTTTCGGGTGAAGGCCACGTCATGTTCACGATGCACCGCATCAAACGTTCTTATGCCGGAGCACACGATGACTTCTTCATCGATTGGATGGCCGGCGGCCGTGCCGCTGCGGCCGGTGCCTTGGCCAGTGAAGACGGTTGGTTCGTCGGGTATGACTTGAAAGGTAACTGATGCCGGTTGTCATCATCTGAGTACAGTGACCGAAGCAAGTATCTTCCTGCTTCGGTCACTTGTGTTTTTTTGAAATCCCAATAAACTTTTTTTTACATTATGCGTATATCTCGTTTATTCTTTTCGGCGCTGTTGGCTGCTGCCTGCCTTGTTCCCGCTCAGGCACAGCTCTTCACTTCTTCCGACTCGAAGCGCACCGCTCCCGGCCAAAGCCGCACGTTGCGTTATCAGCCCGACGGGGAAGATTTTGTCATCGTCAACGGCAATCGCAAGTTTACGCGGGCACTGTATGGTTCCAATACCGGCTTCCGCCTCGAAACAAGCGACGTGCCCGAGTTTGCCCTTTACATGCCCCGCATGGGCGGAAACCTCTCTCTCGGAGTTATCGTAGGCGAGAAAAGCCTGTGGCTCAACAACGCCGAGCGCATCGAGGCTCGTTACAGTGCGGGACGTCGCATCTACACCATTACCGACCCGCTTTTGGAAAATGGTTCGCTCGTGATTACGGCGTTGGCCCTGTATGAGGCCGACGGTATGATGCTCCAAGTCGAAGGCCGCAAGCTCCCGTCGGGAACCCAACTCGTCTGGCTCTATGGCGGAGCCACCAACAAACGGTTCAGCCGCGAAGGCGACATGGGAGTCGATGCACCCGATTGTTTCGACCTCAAAGCCGACTATTGCACCAATAACGTCTACCGCCTGCGTCAAGACGGATTCGATATTTGGTATGGAACCTCGCGCGAGACGATACAGGAGTTCCTGGCCGGCAAGAATCCCGAGACCGGCAAGAATCCGGTGTGTCACCTTACGGCACTTGTCCCCGACGGAGCCTCTCAGTTGGTGGGCGATGCCACGGCTCGCACCACTCCGCTGGCATTGCGGCAAGCTCCTGCTTCCGATAAATATCCCGTCGTGTCGGGAACCGTTGCCTTGGGCAAGAAACCGGCCTACATAGCGATATACAATCCCGAGACCGCACCTTCGTCATGGAGCTATGACGACTTGGCGGCATGTTACGACCGTGCCGACAAGAGCCGTGCCGAAGTCGCTTCGACGGTGAAAATAACCACCCCCGACCCCTATTTCAACACCCTTGGGCCGGCATTGAGCCTGGCCGCCGACGGTATTTGGGATTCGTCATACAAGGTGTGGATGCATGGCGCCATTGGTTGGCGCATGCCGCTCAACGGTTGGCGCGCCGCTTATACGGGCGATGCCATCGGTCGTCATGACCGCGCCCGTGAACACTTCGACGGGTATGCGGCTTCGCAAGTGACCGATGTAGAGCCGGTCTTGCCGCACCCGGCACAAGACAGTGCCCTCAACTTGGCCCGTTCGTTGAAGAAGTGGGGAACCCCCATGTATAGCAACGGTTACATCTCCCGCTATCCCAACCGCAAGAACGTCATGCACCATTATGACATGAACCTTTGCTACATCGACGAACTCCTGTGGCACTTCAACTGGACGGGCGACATGGACTATGTGCGTCGCATGTGGCCGGTGTTGACGGCTCATCTCGCTTGGGAGAAACGTAATTTCGACCCCGACGACGACGGCCTCTATGATGCCTATTGCTGTATATGGGCCAGCGACGCGCTCCAATACAACAGCGGCGGTGTCACCCATTCGTCGGCCTACAATTACCGCGCCAATAAAATGGCTGCCGAGATTGCCGAAAAGATAGGAGAGGACCCTGCTCCTTATCGCCAGGAAGCCGAGAAGATACTCCAAGCCATCAACAACAACCTGTGGCTTGCCGACAAGGGGCATTGGGCCGAGTACAAGGATTTCATGGGATTGAAGCGGGTGCACCCCGATGCTGCCATCTGGACGGTGTACCATGCCATCGACTCTGAGATTCATGACGACTTCCAGTCGTGGCAGGCCACCCGTTATGTCGATACCGAGATTCCTCATGTCCCGGTTATCGCCGAGGGTCTCGACCGGGACGATTATGCGACGATAGCCACGACAACCTGGTTGCCCTATGTGTGGTCGATCAACAATGTGGCTTTTGCCGAGGTGATGCACACCGCTTTGGCTTACTGGCAGAGCGGTCGCAGCGACGAAGCCTTCCATCTCTTCAAGAGTTCGATTCTCGACGGCATGTATCTCGGCGGCAGTCCCGGAAACTTCGGTCAGATAAGTACCTATGATGCGGCTCGCGGAGAGTGTTACCGTGACTTCGGCGACCCGGTGGGTGTCGCATCGCGGGCTCTTGTGCAAGGTCTTTTCGGAATCCTCCCCGACATGATGAACGATCGGGTCGTGTTGCGTCCCGGATTCCCCTCGGAATGGGAATCGGCTTCGTTCGAGACCTCCGATATTACCTATGACTTCAAACGAAAAGGCAACAAGGATACCTATAAAGTACAACTCCGCTTCGAGCGTCCTGCCACATTGTCTTTGCAAATAAAGGCTCGACGCGATAAAATCGCGTCGGTGAAGGTCAACGGCAAGAAAACCTCCTGGTCGCTGAAAGAGAACAGTGTGGGTGTGCCTCAAATCGAGATTGTTGCCCAACCGGCACCGTCGAATAAAATCGAAATCGTCTGGGCCGGCAAGCCCCTGTCTCAGCCCGAGTATGACACCTTGGCTGTCGTTGGCTCGCGATGGAAACTCTCCTTGCCATTGAGCGCACGGCTCATGGAGGTGCGTGATGAGCAGAAGCTCCTTTCCCAAACCCGCTGGGAGGCTCATTCCCTTTCGGCCGTTATCCGTGAGAATTTGGGCGAACGCACCCTTTTCCTCAAATTGGTTCAGGGAGATATGGCGTGGTGGCAACCGGTTCCCGTTACCGTGACACAGCCGGTGACGCTGGCTTCTTCGACGACCGAGGGATATGCCCTCTCTTTCGCCTTGGCCAACCACACCGATAAACCTCTCGCGCTGAGATGCCTTGTCAATCCCGGACGTCATGAGTATGAGCAGGTGGTCGAAATCCCTGCCCACGGCGTGTCGGCCGAGGTACTTGTCCCGGCCTCGTGCGCCGAACCGGGCAGCAACACCCTGATAGCCTACGATGCTAAAAATCAGGAGATGGCCCGTTTCAACTGCATCAACTGGGAGGTGAAAAATTCCCACACGTTGCGTTATGAGACGGTCGACCTCGACAGTAGTATGAACGCCCGGGTGACCGATATTTTCGAAAACCGCTACTTGTCGCCGCGTTCACCCTACACGACGTTGCAAGTACCGGCACAAGGTATCGGTGAGTGGTGTCACCCAAAAGCCTTTGCCGAAATCGATGACAGCGGATTGTGCCGTGTCGCCTCGGGCGATGTGCTCGATACCCCGATGGGTGTTCCTTTCCGTGTGAAACAAGACACGACGGCCCGCAATATCATCTTTACCACGCGTTGGGACAATTATCCCGACTCGGTAAGCGTGCCCCTTTCGGGAAAAGCCTCCCGGGCCTACCTGCTCATGGCCGGTTCGACCAACCACATGCAGTGCCACATGACCAACGGGCTGGTAACGGTTACTTATACCGACGGTACGACGTCGACCCTACCGCTCATCAATCCCGAGACCTGGTGCCCCATCGACCAGGACTTCTATGTCGACGGCCAGGCGTTCCGTCTCCAAGCACCGCGTCCCTACCGCGTCCTCTTGAAGAGCGGAATCATTACCCGCGATGTGGAGTCTCTCCTCAAATTCCGGGGAGCCGATGGCCGTAACATTCCCGGTGGAGCTGCCGTGATACTCGATTTGCCGCTCGATGCCACCCGCACGTTGCAAAGCCTGACGCTCTCGGCCGTGTCGACCGAAGTGGTGATAGGGCTCATGGCTGTTACGCTCGAACGATAATCGTTTTTTTAACAACTCTTATCGTGATGCACTGTTAAATTTAATGCGATATTCGTATCTTTGAGCACAAAAAGAGGGAGCATACAGAGATTTATCTCTCGTATCTTCCTCTTTTTGAGTGTTTTTTATAAACGAGATACGAAAAGACAAACCATTAAAAATAAACCGATATGATGAAGAATTTCATGAAAAAGCTCTTCTTTGCAGCTGTTCTGCTGGCTCCTGCCGTGCTCTCGGCCCAGCAACCGCTCAAAGAAACCCTTGACCCGGCTATCCGTATGGGAAAGCTCGACAATGGTCTTACTTACTATATCTGCCATAACGAACTGCCCGAGAACCGGGTTGAGTTTTACATCGCGCAGCGTGTAGGTTCTATTCTCGAAGAGGAGCACCAGCGCGGCTTGGCCCACTTCCTCGAACACATGGCCTTTAACGGTACGACCCATTTCCCCGGGAAAAATATCATCAACTATCTCGAAAACAATGGCGTGAAGTTCGGCGCCAACCTCAATGCCTATACCTCTATCGACGAGACGGTCTACAACATCTCTGATGTACCCGCACGCGAAGGGTTGGTCGATTCCTGCTTGCTCATTCTGCACGACTGGGCATCGGGAATTCTGCTCGAAGACGATGAAATCGATGCCGAACGCAAGGTCATTCACGAAGAGTGGCGCACGAGAAGTTCTGCCAATTTGCGTATGCTCGAAGCCGTATTGCCGGCCATCTACCCCGACAGCAACCGTTATGCCTATCGCATGCCCATCGGTTTGATGGAGGTGGTCGATAATTTCCCTTACCAGGCTATTCGTGACTACTATCACAAGTGGTACCGTCCCGATTTGCAAGGTATTATTGTTGTGGGAGACATCGATGTCGACAAGGTAGAGACCAAAATCAAAGAGTTGTGGAAAGATGTTCCCGCTCCGGTGAATGCCGCCAAGAGAGAATATGTGCAAGTGCCCGACAATGACCAGCCCATCGTTTCGGTCGTTTCGGACAAGGAATCTCTTACCAACACCCTGCGCATCGCCTTCAAGCAACCCGAGGGTGTCGATGCCAATAAGATGACCGTCGAAGGAGCCCGTCAAGATTTGGTCCGCTCTCTCATTTCCATGATGATCAGCACCCGTTGCAGCGAACTGGCGCAACTCGAAAACCCGCCGTTCATCTTGGCCGGCGGCTCTTTTGGTGACTATTACTATTCCCCCACCCGCAAGGCTTATACGCTCATCGCCATCTTCAAGACCGCGCAATGGCGTCAGGCTCTCGATGGGGTAGTAGGTATGGCCAAGCAGGCTTATGAACACGGATTCACCCAGTCGGAACTCGACCGTGCCGTAGCCGAGATGCAATCCTATATGAGTAAATCGTATAACGAACGTGCCACACAGAAAAACTCCGCTTTTGTCGACAAGGCGCTTGCCCACTTCTTGCAGCAAGAACCCCAATTCTCAGAAGAGTATGCCTATGAACTTTACGGAAGCCTGCTTCCCGGTATCTCCCTGCAAGATGTCGATACGACTTTCCGCAGCTTTTTCCCGTCCGATTTCAAAAATCTCTCCATCGTGCTCATGAGCGATGAAAACGAGAACAGCGTCATTCCCTCCGAAGAGGAACTCCTGAATGCTTTCTTCGAAGATTGCAAAGCAGAAACCGAGCCTTACAAGGATGAGCACGAGCAACGTGAACTCATCTCTTCAATGCCTGAGAAAGGCCGCATTGTGAAGACCAAAGAAAATAAACTCTTCGATGCGACCGAGTATGACCTCTCCAATGGGGCAAAGGTGGTTATCAAGACGACCGATTTCAAAGCCGATGAGATAAAGATGTATGCCGTCAGCCATGGTGGCACGACCCTCTTCGACATAAAAGACCGTCCCAATTATTATGTCATGAATTCTCTTGTTTCCCTGGGCGGTATGGGCGATTTCAGCACGATGGAGCTTTCCAAGCAACTCAGCGGTATTCAGGCCAGTGTCTCGGCCAACGTGTCGACCTATACCGAGACGGTTGCCGGCAGCAGTACCATAAAAGATTTTGAGACCATGTTGAAGTTGACCTATTTGCGGTTTACGACCACCCGTGTCGACAGTGCCCGTTACATTGTCTGGAAAGACCGCATGGCCAACTCTCTCAAACTTTCCGAGTCCGACCCCATGCGCCCCATCTCCGATACCGTTACCTATCTTACCTATGGCAACCACGAGCGTGCTCGTCGCTTTACGCAGGCCGATCTCGACAAAGTCGATTATCAGCGGGCTCTCGAACTCTATACCGAGCGTGTGAACAATGCCGCCGACTTCGTATTCATCTTTGTCGGCAACATCGACAAGGAGGCCGCCAAACCGCTCATCGAGCAATATATCGGGGCTCTGCCTTCGACGGGCAAACATGAAAAGGCCAACACCAAGGTGATGCCCAAACAGCGTACCGGCTATCGCGAGTCGATCTTCGACCAGCCGATGGAGACGCCCAAGACCATGGTTTACATCACCTATTCGGGAAAAGAAAAATACAACCTCAAAAATGCCATTGTCATGTCGATGTTGTCGCAGGTAATGCGTACCGTCTACACCGAGACCATTCGTGAAGAGGAGGGCGGAACCTATGGCGTTTCGACATCGGGCAGCATTACCCGCATGCCTCAAAGCGGATTCTCCTATTTGATAGGCTTCGATACCAACCCCGAGCAGGCGGCTTCGCTGGCCGACCGCACCATCGTCGAGTTGAAGAAAGTGGCCGACGAAGGCCCTTCACTCGAAATATTCGACAACATCAAGTCCTATATGCTGAAAGAGTATGAAAGCGGCATCAAGGAGAACAAATACTGGGCTACGACGCTGATCAATTATTACATGTATGACGACGATTTCTATACCGACTATCTCAAAACCTTGAACTCCGTTACGCCCAAAGACGTTCAGAAGATGGCCAAGAAGGTCGTTTCCTCGAAAAATATGATGAAGGTGATTCGCTATGGCGTTTCCCAAGAGAAAGCTGATGTGAAATAACCGTACATCACCTGCGATGAGCAAAGGGAAGCAAAATCTGTTTTTGCTTCCCTTTTTATTTCTCCCCAAAAATCCTATCTTTGGAAATCACGAAGAGTGAGCCGATATACACCGTCTTATTTTTGATAGAGTCTTGGTATGGCATTTACGGTAATAGAAAGTCGAGTCGAGGGAAAATATGGCGATGCATCTCGCTGTGAAGATGCTCTGGTCGTGACCCCCGATTTTGCGGCGGTCATCGACGGCGCGACCAGCAAGGCCCCGCTTGCCTTCGATGGCAAGACAACCGGGCGTTGGGCCGCAGAATTGCTCTCCGGCGTAGTGGCATCGTTGCCTCGCGAAGCAACCCTGTCGCAGTTTGTCGACCGGGCCAACGCCTGTCTCCTGTCGTTTTACCGTAGCCGCCAAATCCTGCAAAAGACGATTTCCGAGCCCGAGTATCGGTTGGCTGCATCGGTTGCCGTGTATAGCGATGCGCGCCGAGAGGTGTGGTCGGTGGGAGACTGTCGGGTGAGCGTTGGAGCGGAAATTTACTCGCATGAAAAATCGGTCGATGTGAGATTGGCCGGGAAACGGGCATCGGCCATCGAATGTTATCTTGCCCGTGGGGGAGAACTCGATGCCCTTCTCGTGCACGATGTGGGGCGAATGGCGATTGCCGACGATTTGCGCCGTCAACTCCGGGCGCAGAACAATCCTTCGCACGATGAGGCTTATGGCGTCATCGACGGATACCCGCCTTACGCTCCCGATGTGCGTTGCTATCAGGTCCCGGCGGTCACGTCGCTGGTCTTGGCGACCGATGGCTATCCGCTTCCGTTGCCGACGCTCTCCGAGGCCGAACGTTACCTCGACGACATCTTGCGCGAAGACCCTTTCTGCTTTCGTCGTTACAAGTCGACCAAGGGGAAGGGGGCGCAGCAATGTTCGTTCGACGACCGTGCCTATTTGCGACTCTTTGTCTCCGGGGAGCCTGCGGCTGATGTCTAATGGGGAAGAGGAAAAGGGAGAACCGTATGTTTACATCGTCTCGGCGCTTTCTTCCTCGGCCGATTTGTGCAGGTGCATACGGAAACGGTCCGACCGCAATACGGTGCGCATGAGCCAGAAGTTGATGGGAAAGATGATGGCCCAAACGGGAACAAGGGCTACTTTTTCGGGAATGCCTATGGCCACGAAAATTTTCAGCGTGACATACTGCATGAGAAAATTGATTGCCTGGCAGAGCGAGAAACGAATGCCGTTCTCAAAATCGACTCTCGTCTTGAACGTGTAGTAGTTGGTTAGGAAAAAGTTGCAGGCGAAACTCACGATAAAGCCCGTGGTGAAGGAGAGGTCGACACTGAAATCGAGATACAGCATGGCATAATATATACCATATAAGATGGCTGTAACGATGGTTCCTGTGATGCAGAAACGAACCACTTCTTTTTTTGTCCTTGGCGCACTCTCTGACATAATGTTTTGAAACATTTCGACAAAGATAGGTATAATAAACGATAAAATGACTTTCTTGTACGATAGTTTATACATATTTTTTTGCAGGTTTTGAGCCTGTCCGAAACAATTTCTGTTTTATAACTGCAACAGCCCGTTTTTTTTGAGTGCAAGAGGGCACAGGAATCCCTATTGCCGGGTGATGACTGGTTGGTCAGACCGACGGCGTTCATTTGATAATAGCCGCGGCAGAGCCTGCCTGCGGTTGCATGAAGTGTCGGCATTCACTCATTGCAGGTTCTTTGGATGGAATCTAAACCGTCCTGCTGTGGCGTGCAATTAAAAATCGGGGCTCATGCCAATCGACATGAGCCCCGATATGCAGAGCGGTGTTATGCGAATTATCCGAGGAATCCCAACAGGATACCGGCAGCAACAGCCGAACCGATAACACCTGCCACGTTCGGGCCCATGGCATGCATGAGCAGGTAATTTGACGGGTCATATTCCAGTCCCAATATCTGTGAAATACGTGCCGAGTCGGGTACGGCCGAGACACCGGCGTTTCCGATAAGCGGGTTGATTTTGTTGTCTTTCTTCAAGAATAGGTTGAAGAATTTCACAAACAACACGCCGGCAGCCGTGGCAATGATAAACGAGATGGCACCGAGAATAAATATCTTCACCGAATTTTCGGTCAGGAATTGTGAAGCTTGGGTCGATGCTCCTACTGTAACACCCAACAATATGGTGATAACGTCGATAAGCGGGCCTCGGGCTGTCTCGGCCAAACGGCGGGTAACGCCACTTTCTTTAAGCAGGTTGCCAAAGAACAACATACCCAGCAGCGGAAGACCCGAAGGCACGAGGAAGCAGGTGAGCAACAGACCCACGATGGGGAAGATGACCTTTTCGGTCTGCGATACGACGCGGGGTGAACGCATGCGGATAAGGCGCTCTTTCTTGGTGGTCAGCAAACGCATGATAGGCGGCTGTATGACGGGGACCAATGCCATGTATGAGTATGCCGAAATGGCAATTGCCCCCATCAAATTGGGTGCCAACTTTGAAGAAAGGAAGATGGCCGTGGGGCCGTCCGCGCCACCGATGATACCGATGGCCGCAGCCTGGCTCGGGTCGAATCCCATGCTCAATGCTATGGCATAGGCACCGAAGATACCGAATTGGGCGGCGGCTCCGATAAGCATCAACTTCGGGTTGGAAATCAATGCTGAAAAATCGGTCATGGCACCGATGCCGAGGAAGATAAGCGGCGGGTACCAACCTTGCACGACACCTTGATAGAGGATATTCAATACCGAACCTTCTTCGTATATGCCCAGTTGCAAGCCGGCATCTTTAAAAGGTATGTTTCCTATGAGGATACCGAATCCTATGGGTATCAGCAACATCGGCTCGAACTCTTTCGCTATGGCGAGGTAGATGAAGAAACACCCGACAAGAATCATGACGAAATTCCCCCACGAAACGTTGGCGAATCCCGTATAGGTGAGAAATTCTTGGATATTCTCCCCTAAAAAACTGATAAATTCTCCTCCCATAAGCCTTATCCGATAATGACGATTTCGGCTCCTTCAAGTATCGAATCGCCTTTATTAACTTTTATTGCTGTAACCTTGCCGTCGTGTGTGGCAGGAATCACGTTTTCCATCTTCATGGCTTCGAGGACTGCCACTTTCTGTCCGGTTTTCACGGTGTCTCCTACATTCACGCACACTTCGAGAATAACTCCCGGCAGCGGAGAACGCACGGCTCCCGACATCGTGGAAATTGCGGGCCGGGATATGACCGGCTCGCCGGCCGCCGTAAGTGGTGCCGACTGGGGACGGGTAAGCGGTTTGATTTGTTTCTTGGCCGGTTTGTCAAGTTCCACCTGATAAGGTGTGCCATTCACCTCGACCGTAGCGATGTTTTCTTCGATGCGGTTGATGTTGACGGTATAGGGGGTTCCGTTGATTTTATATTTAAACTCTTTCATAGTACTGTGTTTTATAATTTGCGTTGGGGAATCTGTCGCAACCCGTAGATTTTGGAACTCCACGGTGAATAGCTACGTTTCACTTGTTTTACGGTGAGAATGGTGTCTTCATAGTCGTGCTCGGCTTCTTGGTACTCATATATGGCCATGGATATTACGGCCAAGACGTCTCCCGATATGCCTGCCTCCTGTTTGGCTTCGGCTATTGTCGAGGCACTACCTGCTTTCACGGCACGGCGGGCGCTCATGCGGATAGCTGTCTTGCCGACCATCTTGAAGAACAGGTACAACACGATGAGGGCTATGAACACGACCATCATGGCTGTTATCGACATGGAAACACCTATGGGGTCTTTTTCTGCAAACTTGTCGACTTTTGGATTGGAATTTTCGACGTAATTTGCAGCCTCGGGCGTCGGGTGTTCCAGTATTTGGCGGTCGAGCATTCCGTCACGGGGCGAACCGAAACTTTGGTCGGCAGCCATGACGGGTACACGTATTTCGTCGATGAGGTTTTTGCCGCCGGCATCATACAATGCGATATAATTTTCTTTCGTGGGGTCGAGTACGAAATTGGTGTGGAACGTCCCGTGATGAGAAAAGCCGTCGGCCCAAATGAGGACAACCTGCCGCGGACCGATTTTTGTTTTGAGGTCACCCTTCGAAATCATGTATTTCTTCGGGTTGTTGGGGTCATTGGTAATATAACACCCAGCCATTTCGACCGTTCCTGCCGAGTTGTTGTAGATCTCAATCCAGGCACCCCGGTTGCCGAACGGGTCGACGTAGTTGCTTACATTGTTGGTAAGCACTTCGTTGATGTGCAGCGCCGAAGTCAGTTGGGCGGGAGCTATGGCAACCGAACAGCAAGCAAGCAACAATAATCCTAATTTCTTTATATTCATCTTATTCCGATTTTAGAAAGGTTATAGAGGAATGTTGCCATGCTTTTTGGCCGGGTTGACTACTTTCTTGGTCTGCAACTGAGCCAATGCGCGGCAGATGCGGAACCGGGTGTTCCGGGGCTCGATGACATCGTCGATATAGCCGTATTTTGCGGCGTTATAGGGGTTGCCGAACAGCTTGGTGTATTCGGCTTCTTTCTCGGCCAAGTAGGCTGCCGGGTCGGCTTGCTCTTTGGCTTCGCGGGCATAAAGCACGGCGACAGCTCCGCTGGCTCCCATCACGGCAATTTCGGCGGTAGGCCATGCGAAGTTCACATCTCCGCGCAACTGTTTGCAACTCATTACGATGTGAGAGCCTCCGTAAGATTTGCGCAGGGTAACGGTTACTTTGGGTACTGTTGCTTCGCCATAGGCATAGAGCAGTTTGGCGCCGTGCCAAATCACGGCATTGTACTCTTGACCCGTTCCGGGCAGGAAGCCGGGCACGTCGACCAGCGAAACAATGGGAATGTTGAAGGCATCGCAGAACCGTACAAAACGGGCTCCTTTGCGCGAAGCGTTGCAATCGAGAACTCCGGCCATCTGGCAAGGCTGGTTGGCGACAATGCCTACCGACTGCCCGTTGAAACGGGCAAACCCGACTATGAGGTTGCGGGCAAAATCGCGGTGTACTTCGAGGAACTCTCCATTATCTACAATGGAGCCGATGACTTCATACATGTCATAAGCCTTGTTGGGCGAGTCGGGAATAATTTCATTGAGGGAATCCTCGATCCTGTCGATGGGGTCGTCGCAAGGTACGATGGGAGCCTCTTCGAGATTGTTTTGCGGAATGAAACTGAGCAGGTTGCGGATAAGTTTGAGACCGTCTTCTTCGGTGTCGACGGCAAAATGGGCCACTCCAGATTTGACGGCATGTACGCTGGCACCGCCCAGTTGTTCGGCGTTCACATCTTCGCCCGTCACGGTTTTCACTACGGCGGGGCCGGTGAGGAACATGTATGATGTGCCTTTGGTCATGAGCGTAAAGTCTGTCAATGCCGGGCTGTAAACAGCGCCACCGGCGCAGGGGCCGAAGATGCCCGAAATTTGGGGTATCACACCCGATGCCAGAATGTTGCGTTGGAAAATCTCGGCAAAGCCGGCCAAGGCGTTGATGCCTTCTTGTATGCGTGCGCCTCCAGAGTCGTTGATGCCGATGCAGGGCGTACCCATCTTCATGGCGAGGTCCATGACTTTGCATATCTTCTGCGCCATGGTTTCGGAAAGGGAACCGCCGTTCACGGTGAAGTCTTGGGCAAAAACATAAACAAGGCGACCATCGATGGTTCCGCTACCGGTTACCACGCCGTCGCCCAGGTAATGTTTCTTTTCCATGCCGAAGTTGTGGCAGCGGTGGGTGACAAACATGTCGATTTCCTCAAAACTGCCTTCGTCAAGGAGCATCGCGATGCGTTCGCGAGCCGTGTATTTGCCTTTTTCGTGTTGTTTGGCGATAGCTTTTTCTCCGCCGCCCAGTCGAGCTTGCTCGCGCAAGGCAATCAGCTCTTTTACTTTTTCAAGTTGATTACTCATATTTTTTCGGTATAATGTTTATTTCTCGGGTTTTTCGCACAGCTCGGTCAGTACGCTGCATGTCGATTTGGGGTGGAGGAAGGCGATGTTGAGACCCTCTGCACCGCGGCGGGGAGCTTGGTCGATGAGTCTCACGCCTTTTTCGGCCACTTCGGCAAGCGCGTTGGCAACGCCATCGGCAACGGCAAAAGCTATGTGGTGGATTCCTTCGCCCCGTTTCTCGATGAATTTGGCAATGGTACTCTCTTCCGAGGTCGGTTCGAGGAGTTCTATTTTAGTGTTTCCTACTTTGAAGAAAGCCGTTTTCACCTTTTGGTCGGCGACCTCTTCTACGGCATAACATTTCAGCCCCAAAATGTTTTCATAATAAGGCAGAGAGTCGGCAATGCTTTTCACGGCAATGCCCAGATGTTCGATATGAGAAAGTTCCATAGTATAAAAAATTAAAGCTCCGCCCCCAGTCTCATCGACACGAAACATAAACGCGGAGTAGGTTTATATAATCTCGTGGCAAAGATAAAAAAATATATTGAACTCCATACTTTTTCTCCAAAAAAGAACGCCTGTTGCCACGACTCTTTTCCCGGGGAGGCTTTTCTCCCGAGCCAATGTCCACACATGGGGAGAACGACTGACAAATCGGCAGCATTTACTGACAAAGATTGGGCAAAAAAATGCTGTCGGCCTGCCAAAAAAATAAAAAACTGCGCATCAAGGTGCTTTGGCACGGGGTTTGACACTCCCGTAGTGTCGCGGTTCGCCGGGCGGCTTCTTCACAGGGCACTCACCGAGAACCAAGACCGGGAAGCAGGCTACCTGCTCCCGCAGAAAAAACCGATTATAAACAATAAAAACTTAGAATAAAATGGGAAAAATCATTGGAATCGACTTGGGAACAACCAACTCTTGTGTTGCCGTTATGGAAGGCAACGACCCGGTTGTCATAGCAAACAGCGAAGGCCGCAGAACAACTCCTTCGATTGTTGCATTCGTAGATGGTGGCGAACGTAAAGTGGGCGACCCCGCCAAACGTCAGGCTATCACCAACCCTACCCGCACGATTTTCTCTATCAAACGTTTCATGGGAGAAAATTACGACCAGGTACAAAACGAAATCGCCCGCGTGCCCTATAAAGTAGTGCGCAGCGATAACAATATGCCGCGTATCGACATCGACGGACGTCTCTATTCGCCCCAGGAAATCTCGGCCATGATTCTGCAAAAGATGAAAAAAACCGCCGAAGACTATTTGGGACAGGAAGTGACCGAAGCCGTCATCACGGTACCTGCCTACTTCAACTACTCGCAACGTCAGGCCACCAATGAGGCCGGTGAGATTGCCGGACTCAATGTGCGCCGTATCATCAACGAGCCTACGGCTGCCGCCTTGGCCTACGGTCTCGACAAGGCCAACAAGGATATGAAGATTGCCGTCTTCGACCTCGGTGGCGGTACGTTCGATATCTCTATCCTCGAATTGGGCGACGGTGTGTTTGAAGTGAAATCGACCAACGGTGATACTCACCTGGGTGGTGATGACTTCGACCACGTCATCATCGACTGGCTGGCCGACGAGTTCAAGGCCGAGGAAGGTGTCGACCTGCGTCAAGACCCCATGGCTCTGCAACGTCTGAAAGAGGCTGCCGAAAAAGCCAAAATCGAATTGTCGAGCTCCACGACGGCCGAAATCAACCTGCCTTATATCATGCCCGTAAACGGTGTGCCCAAACACTTGGTAAAGACGCTTACCCGTGCCAAATTTGAGCAACTCTGCGACAAGCTGATTCAGGCTACCATCGAACCGTGCCGTCAGGCATTGAAAGACGCCGGACTCTCGGCTTCGGATATCGACGAAGTCATTCTCGTCGGTGGTTCGACCCGTATCCCCGCCGTGCAGGCCGTTGTCGAGAAATTCTTCGGCAAGACACCGTCCAAAGGCGTCAACCCCGATGAGGTCGTTGCCGTAGGTGCTGCCATTCAGGGCGGTGTGCTCACGGGCGATGTAAAAGACGTGCTGCTGCTCGATGTCACCCCGCTTTCGCTGGGTATCGAAACCCTCGGCGGTGTGATGACCAAACTTATCGAGGCCAACACCACCATTCCTACCCGCAAGTCCGAAGTCTTCTCGACGGCAGTCGACAACCAGCCTTCGGTCGAGATACACGTCCTCCAAGGCGAACGTTCCATGGCCAAGGACAACAAGACCATCGGCCGTTTCCACCTCGACGGTATCCCCGCTGCTCCGCGTGGCGTGCCTCAAATCGAAGTCACCTTCGATATCGATGCCAACGGTATCCTCACCGTATCGTCGAAAGATAAGGGCACAGGCAAGGAACAAAGCATTCGCATCGAGGCTTCGAGCGGATTGAGCGACGAAGAAATCAAACGCATGAAAGCCGAAGCCAAAGCCAATGCCGAAGCCGACAAGAAGGAAAAAGAGCGTATCGACAAGATTAACCAGGCCGATTCGATGATTTTCCAAACCGAGAAACAGCTCAAAGACCTCGGCGATAAATTCCCGGCCGACAAGAAGGCTACCATCGAGACGGCTCTCAACAAACTGAAAGAGGCTCACAAGGCTCAGGACATTGCTGCCATCGACAGTGCCATGGCCGAGTTGAACAACGCCTTGCAGTCGGCCGCCCAAGACCTCTACAATGCACAAGGCCAGCAACAGGCCGGCGCCCAGAACGCAGGCAATGCACAGGCCGGAGGCAACTCGTCGAACAAAGGCGACGGCGGTGTGACCGATGTCGACTTCGAGGAGGTGAAATAAGACGAAAATACATCGCATACATTGAAAAGCGAGAGTCCCCATCGGGGCTCTCGCTTTTTTTATCGTTTGTGCTTCGGCCTTTCGGTAGGAAGGTGGGGCTTCCTGTGGCGGGCATGGTGTTACCACACCGGCTCCCAGTCGAGTATGCGGGCGGGGGTGCGGTACATCTCGATGAGGGCCGAGTCGGCCGGCCACGTCAGTTGGCGCGAACGCGGGTGGCGGCGGCTCACGTCGACGGGATTGCCGGCCTTGTCGCGGCTGTCGTATTCATAGAAGCGCACATGATGGGCCGAGCCTTCTATCTCGCCCCACCCTTCGGGTGCGATGTTTTCGAGGGTGCAGTTTATCAACACGGCTTCGGCATAGGGATATCCGTCGGGTTGCTTGTTGAGCGGCGAGCGGGCGAGGACGGAGCGCGGGTGCGAACCGATGAAGTGGCAGTCGACGAAGATGTTACCGTGGTTGGCCTCGGTGTTGCGTATCCACATGAAGGGGCCGGGGCCTTGCAGCGTACACTCCTTGAAGAAGGCGGGGCCGCGGCCCAGCACCATGTCGCCGCCGCCGTCGACAATGCAGCGTTCGAGATAGACCGAGCCGTTGACTTGCAGGGCGTCGCCCGACCCCACAACCCGCACGTTGCGCAGGTAATTGCGTGCCCCCATGAGCAGGAGCCCTTCGGCCTGACCCTGCAAGTCGGTCTGTATGGTCATGTCCTCAAACCGCATGTCGTAGCAGTTGTCGGCGGCAAAGGCGGCGCGGCGCGAGGGGAAGGTGCCCGGCCATTCGTTGGTCTTCACATTGAGGGGGTGGGGGTTGAAGGTCTCGTTGTTGGCATAATGTATGAGCACGCCGTCGCGGCTTTCGCCCCGCAGGTGCACGTTTTGCTTGTTGCGGAAATAGACCAGCTCCTCATAGTCGCCGTTGGCGATGAATACTTCCCATTTTTCGGGACTGAAATCGGGTATGAAATCCATGGCTCCCTGCACGGTGCAGAAGTCACCGCTGCCGTCGGGGCTCACCGTGAGGAGCCGTCGGCCGGCTTCGGGGGCATGGCGACGGGTCGAGAACCGCCACGTTTGCGTATCGTAGATGCCGGGAAATTCGCCCGAGGAGAGGTCGAACACCTCTTTGTCGATGGTGACGTAGTAGCTTTTGCCGTATTCGAGCAAGTTGTTGTGCGGGTAGATGGTGGCCCGATTGCCGTCGACGATGACGGGGTAGAAGCGGAATCCGTCGGAGAAGCCGCCGATGATGGTCAGCTGGTACGGCCCTGTCGTGTCGCGAACGGCCGTGCCCGATGGGGTTCCGGGGCGGGTATTGGCATTGGTGATGCGTTTCCCGTGCGAGTCATAATCATAAGGAACCGTGGTGTAGGTGGCTTTCTGTTTGCGTATCATGTCGGGCTGGGAAGGGCCGGCGGGAATTGACAAGTCGAGCGAGTCGACCCGTTGTCCCGTCTCGGCATCGAAGATGCGTATCATGCCTCGGTTGTTGAGTCGCACGGGACTCGCAAATTCGATGGTCAGATGGGTGTCGGGCGGTACTTCGGCGGTCTTGTTTCCCGGGGTGAACTGCATGGCCGGCGCCGTAGCGGTTTTTTGCGGGTGGAATTTCCCCGCTGACGTCGTTGCCTCGGCGGGTTGCGGCATGGCGCCCACCTGTCCGCAGAGCAACAAGAGTAGAGGTAAAAGAACTTTTTTCATGGTCGTTTCGTTGAGTAGGACGATAAGGTTAATGCGCAAAGATAAGAAATCTCGTGTTTTACCTTCCTGTGCTTCTTAAAAAATAAGCGACCGGAAGCGGGTGCTCGGGAGAAAAAAGTGTATCTTTACCGCCGGTATCATGCCTGTAATCCTCAAAATTGTATTGCTATGTCATTCAGAATTGCCTTTTTCGACACGAAACCTTATGATGAAGACTCTTTCAACAAAATGAACGAGCGTTTCGGTTTCGAGATTGTCTATTTCAAGGGACATCTCAACCCCAACAATGTGATGTTGACCCGGGGGTTCGATGCCGTGTGCATCTTTGTCAACGATGTGGCCGATGCCGAAGTCATCGACGCCCTGGTCGAGAACGGAGTCAAGTTGCTGGCGCTGCGTTGCGCCGGATATAACAATGTCGACTTGGCTGCTGCCGAGGGTCGCTTGCCGGTTGTCAGGGTACCGGCTTACTCTCCCTATGCCGTGGCGGAGTACACCTTGGCTCTGATGCTGGCCCTCAATCGCCGCATTCCCCGGGCTACATGGCGCACCCGCGACGGGAATTTCTCGCTGCAAGGTCTCATGGGCTTTGACATGCACGAGAAGACCATCGGCATTATCGGTACCGGTAAGATTGCCAAGGTGTTGATACAGCTGTTGAGCGGCTTTGGCATGCGCATACTGGCCTATGACCTCTATCCCGACAAAGAGTTTGCCGCAGCTTATCATGTCGAATACACCACGCTCGATGAGCTTTATCGCAATTCCGACATCATTTCCCTGCACTGCCCCCTGACCGACGCCACCCGTTACATCATCGACGATGAGGCTATTACCAAGATGAAACAAGGCGTGATGCTCATCAATACCGGTCGTGGAAAACTCATTCACACCCACGCCCTTATCAACGGGTTGAAGAGCAAGAAGGTGGGGTATGCCGGCCTCGATGTGTATGAAGAGGAGAGCGGCTATTTCTATGAGGACAAGTCCGACCGTATTATCGATGACGATGTGCTGGCACGCCTGCTTTCGTTCAACAACGTGATAGTTACCTCCCATCAGGCTTTCTTTACGCGGGAAGCTGTGCACAATATCGCCGAGACCACGTTGCAGAATGTGGCCGATTTCGAGGCGGGTCGTCCGCTCGAAAATGAGGTGAAACGTTAATACGGCTATTTTTTTTCGATATGGAGACTCTCACACCGCGACGTTCCGGCATCAGGGCGTTGGTACCGCTGTTTGTCTTTTTGGGCGTTTATCTGCTGGCTTCGATATGGGTCGACGATTTCTATGCCGTGCCCATTACGGTGGCCTTCATTGTCGCCTCGATGGTGGCGGTGGCTCTTACCGAAGGCTTGTCGTTGAGCGCTCGCATAGCCCGGTTTTCCGAAGGGGCTGCCGACAAGAACATACTCCTGATGATATGGATTTTTATCCTGGCAGGAGCCTTTGCCCAGTCGGCCAAGGCTATGGGAGCCATCGATGCAACGGTCAATCTGACGTTGTGGCTCTTGCCCGATCACTTCCTGCTGGTAGGGCTTTTTGTGGCGTCGTGTTTTATCTCCCTCTCGGTGGGAACGTCGGTGGGGACAATCGTGGCTTTGGTGCCGGTGGCTGCCGGCCTGGCCGACAAGACCGGCATCGCCATGCCTTATATCACGGCCATCGTCGTGGGGGGCGCATTCTTCGGCGATAACCTGTCGTTCATATCCGACACGACCATCGCCGCCACCCGCACGCAGATGTGTGGGATGAAAGACAAGTTCCGCGTGAATATCTTGATTGTCTTGCCCGCCGCTTTGCTGCTGGTGGTCTACTATACGATTGTCGGCTTCCGTCTCGATGTCCCGCCACCTTCGGCGCCGGTGGAGTGGTTGAAGGTTGTGCCCTATATCGTCGTCCTGCTCACGGCCTTGGCCGGAGTCCATGTGATGCTGGTGCTGACATTGGGCCTTTTTGCCACTGCGGTGATAGGTGTCTTTACCGGTGGTTATGACATCTTCGGTTGCCTGTCGGCAATGGGAGAGGGGATTACCGGTATGGGCGAACTGATTATCGTCACGTTGCTGGCCGGCGGTATGCTCGAACTGATACGCTTCAATGGCGGTATGGAATTTATCATCTCTCGACTCACGGCCCATGTCTCTTCCAAAAGATGGGCCGAGTTGAGCATTGCCGCCTTGGTCTCCCTGGCCAACCTCTGCACGGCCAACAACACCATCGCCATCATCACTACCGGCTCGATAGCTCATGACATTACCGAGCGTTATGGCCTCGATGCCCGTAAAACGGCAAGTATTCTCGACACCTTCTCCTGTGCGGTGCAGGGGCTTATTCCCTATGGAGCCCAATTGCTTATTGCCGCGGGGCTTACCCAGCTCTCGCCCTTGTCGATAATCCGCTACCTCTACTATCCGGTGTTGTTGGGGGCTTTTGCGTTGTTGGCGATCATGTTGCGCTATCCGCGCCGCTATTCGTGACACATTTTGCCGGCCGGCAGCCGGTAAAAAGACGTCGATGCCTTGAAAAGAGACTTCTCCGACACAATAACAGCCCTTTCGGATAATCGAATTGGGGGCTTACGGCTTGGCAGTGTAGAACAGAATGCGTATTTTTGCGCGAAATTTCAGTACAGCATCACTCTCTATGTCGGCACAAAAACCACCTTTTTTTCATCTCCTTGTGGCAACGGGTTTCGGCTCCGGATTTTCGCCTGTGGCTCCCGGTACGGCCGGCGCGCTGTTGGCGGTGCTGTTGTGGGTGGCGGGCTATTTCCTGTTGCCTTTTGCCCAGTTGCAGGTGCTGTTGGCCGTTTTGGTTGTCTACTTCACCGTGCAGGGTGTCTATTCGAGCGGTGTGATGGAGAAATATTGGGGCGAAGACCCTTCGCGCGTCGTCGTCGACGAGATGGTGGGCGTGTGGATTCCGTTGCTTGTCGTCCCCGACGGCGGGTGGTGGTATGTGGTGGCCGCCTTTGTCCTGTTCCGTTTTTTCGATATTGTCAAGCCGCTCGGCGTGCGCCGCATGGAGCGTCTCGGAGGCGGAATGGGCATTATGATGGACGATATTTTGGCCGGCGTTTACAGCGCGGTGTTGCTCGGCGCGGCTCGCTTTTTGATAGGATAAGATGTCGCGACGTTCGTTCATATTATTTTTCAAGGCCATGTGCTCGGCTCAGATAGCCAGCGCCGTCGATTTTGCCGTGACCTTTCTCCTGGTCAATTTTTGCGGGCTCTACTATGTCGCAGCCACTTTCCTCGGCGCATTCTCGGGAGGCGTGGTCAACTGCTGCATCAATTACAAATGGGTGTTCAGCGTCTCTTCGTCGAAACACCTCATTGCTTTGAAATATTTATTGGTATGGAGCGGAAGCATACTGCTCAATACCGCCGGCACTTATCTCCTTACCGAAGGGGTGATGCGCATGGCCTGGGTCGACCGCTTGAATGCCCTTGTCTCGGTCAACCTCTTTCTTTTGCCCAAAATCATCGTGGCGCTCCTTGTTTCGTTTTTCTGGAACTACCAGTTGCAGCGGAAGTTTGTCTACTGCGACTGCCGCTTCGACAGACTCCTGACTTCTCATAAAAGATAAAATCGAAATAGACTTATGCATTATCGCGATTATCTGCAACAACTCATCTACAAAATCATCAACCCCGTTGTGAAGGGGCTGATAAAAATGGGCGTGACGCCCAATGTCATCACCACCACCGGCCTGGTGCTCAATATCGTCGCGGCGGCTCTCTTTATTTATGCCGGCTATTTGGCTCGTGAAGAATCGTTCTTCTATGTGGGGCTGGGCGGCGGCGTTGTGCTTTTTGCCGGCCTTTTCGACATGCTCGACGGCCGTGTGGCCCGCATGGGCAATAAGGTTTCCCGCTTTGGTGCCTTCTACGACTCGGTGCTCGACCGGTATAGCGAGCTCTTCACCCTTTTCGGCCTTTTCTTTTTCCTTGTCCTGCAAGGATATGTGGCTTGGGCCATTGTTGCCTTTGTCGCGCTCATCGGCTCGATCATGGTGAGCTATGTGAGGGCACGGGCCGAAGGGTTGGGCTTGGAGTGCAAAGTGGGACTCATGCAGCGTCCCGAACGGGTGGTACTCACCAGCCTGGGCGCGCTTTTTTGTGGCATATTCGGCGACTGCACGGCATTCGACCCGATACTCATTCTCGCACTGCCCTTGGCTCTTATCGCCCTCTTGGCCAATGTCACGGCTTTTGTGCGGGTGGCCCATTGTTATCGCTTGTTCAATGAAGGAAAATAATCGGTTACGCGTCCCATGACAACCTCTTTTCACCGTCGGAAGGATTCGCTCACGGCTGTGGCCGTCTTGCTCCTTTTTCTGCTCATGACCGCTCTGTTTATCGGCCTGCGGCCCGAACATGTGGCGATGGCGGTGCTCCTCGGCGTCCTGTTTTTTGCCTCGCCCTACACCCGCAAGCTGCTCATGACCCTTCTGCCGTTTGTTATATTTGCCGTCTCGTATGACTGGATGCGGGTGTGGCCCAATTACAAGGTCAACGACATCGATGTGGCCGGCCTTTATACGGCCGAGAAAACCCTTTTCGGCATCGATGTCGATGGCGTGCGAATGACCCTTTGCGAGTTTTTCAACGAGCACCATGCCGTTGTGGCCGATTTCTTTGCCGGCCTGTTCTATCTCTGTTGGGTGCCGGTGCCGGTACTTTTTGCCCTCTTCCTTTTTCTCCGGGGGCGTCGGGCGTTGGCCTTGCGGTTTTCTGTCGTCTTTTTGCTGGTCAATCTCATCGGATTTGCCGGATATTATATACACCCTGCGGCTCCGCCCTGGTATGTCATGGAGTATGGCTTTGAACCGGTTCTCGGTACGCCCGGGAATGTGGCCGGGCTGGGCCGCTTCGACGCCTTGGTGGGCATGGAGATTTTTGCCCCCATGTATGGCCGCAATGCCAATGTCTTTGCGGCATTGCCTTCGTTGCACTCGGCCTATGTGCTCGTCGCTTTTGTCTACGCCATCATGGGACGTTGCAAGAAGTGGCTCATTGCCCTTTTTGGTGTCATCACGGTGGGAATCTGGTTCACGGCCGTCTATTCGGGCCATCATTATCTCATCGACGTGCTGCTGGGCATACTCTGTGCCTTGGTGGGTATCTTGCTTTTCGAACAGGTCTTGATGCGCTGGCCGGCCTTCCGCCGTTTCATGGAGCGGTACACCGCCTATGTGTCGTGAGCGGCAGCGTGAAAGCGGCATGCTTCTCAGAGAGGAAGAAAAATATCTATCGGAAACAGAGATTTTCTGTTGTTCCGAAACGGTATAAACCTCCAATCGGCGACCACATCGGCCGCCGATTGGAGGTTTTCTTTATTTGTAAGATGGGGTATTTTCGGGCGTCCAGTCGTCAGACCCCCACGACAAGGTTGCGCCCCACTCCCCAGAGAATGACGGCTGCGAGATAGCTCCATACATAGACGGGCTTGTGCACGCGCAGATAGAATTTGGGAAATCGCGTGCGGTAGGCTTCGGCGAAAAGGAGCAACGCGATATAGGGAATCGAGAGTAGCAGCAAGGCGTTGTAACGCAGGGCGTCGGCAAGGTGCAGATGCAGCAGGCTGTGCAAAGCCCGTTGGCTGCCGCAGCCGGGACATTCCCACCCGGTGAGCGTGAGAAACGGACAGCGGGGAAACACCCGGCATTCGCTTGGGTCGAGCGTGTAAAAAATAAAACACATCACAAGGACGAGAAGCGTCCATGCGATGTGTTTCTTTTTTATTCTGGCTTTATACATCGATATATGACATGTCAGAGGTGTCGGTCGTGTATATGACGAGGAATACGACGAGAACATACAGGATAATGCCGATGAGACCGGTTATGAATCCTATTTTTACCCATTTCCCAGCCTCTTTGCTTGCCGCTACGGCTTCATCATATTGCCCTATGTTCAGCAAGGAGCTCACTTTGCTGGCATAGACAATGCCGACGATGCCGAAAGGCAGGCAGCAGAGTACCGTTATGAGGATAGACTCAACCAGCCAGGTGCGCGGTGCGATTTTTAACGTAGACGATTCGGCTTGGCGGCGGTTGTCGTCCATGGCCGGTGCGGGAGGAGGCGTGCCGAACAAGAAATTCAATTCGCCCACTTGTTCGGCCGGCAGCCATTCGGGCATGCCTTGTCGCCAAACTTTCGTTTGCGGCGTAACGGGCATCTCTTTCAACTTTTCGAGACTGAACGGCCCTTCGGTTTTTCCGTCGATTAAAATGTAAAATTCCATAGTGTAGGGATATATGGGGTAATCAATAGCGTCATTTGGGTAGGCAGGAGGCATCGGCGTCTTTCGACCGATGGATTCCCACCGCGCAAGAGGCAATCGAGCCGTCAGTTGATGGAGCCCGTGCAGTGCAGTTGGGCAGTGGCCGAGCCGGTGATGGAGCTGTAAACAAACCGCGTGCCGGTCATCACGAATTTATTGCCTTCGGTGAAGGTGAGGGTTGTCGTGTATTGGAACGAGCGCACGCCGCTCGATAACCTTTGTGCCACGGAAAAACTCAATCGGGCGGTGTTTTCACTGGTTTTGGCGTAGGTGTAGGTTCCCCAATCGGGTGACCAGCTGCTGAGGCAGTCGGTCTCGTTCAAGATGGTGAGTTGGGCGTCCAACTCGGCATACTCTTTGCCTCCGCTGGTGTAGCTTCCGTTCCATTTGATGAGGGTTCCGCTCGGGAGATATTCCGGTACGCCGCCTTTGTTTGAGCCCGAAGAGTTTTCACCTGTATTTCCCCAAGCACTCATTTGGTCGCCCAAGTCGCCCTCTTTGGCGCAGGAAGAGAGTGTGCATACACAGCCTATGATGCTTGCAAATAGAACTAAAAACAGACGTTTGGTTTTCATGACAGATTTGTTTGGTGTGATTTCGTTTTTCCGGTTATGACACAAAAGTAATAATGATTGTGATTCATTTACTCAGATTCTTCTTTTTTTTAAGTATCCAGACGAATTTCTTGTCAAGTGCATAAAAAAAGCCCCCTGATGAGGTTTTCTCAGGGGGCTTGAAGGCGGATAATTTTTCTATGTTACTTGTTGAGGGCGGTGGCTACGTCGACGGCGCAGGCTACGGTGCAACCTACCATGGGGTTGTTGCCGATACCGAGGAAGCCCATCATCTCGACGTGTGCGGGTACCGACGAAGAACCGGCGAACTGGGCGTCGCTGTGCATGCGGCCCATCGTGTCGGTCATACCGTATGAGGCGGGGCCGGCGGCCATGTTGTCGGGGTGGAGGGTACGGCCCGTTCCGCCGCCCGATGCTACCGAGAAGTATTTTTTGCCTCTTTCGATGCACTCTTTCTTGTAAGTGCCGGCTACGGGGTGTTGGAAGCGGGTGGGGTTGGTCGAGTTACCCGTGATGGATACATCTACGCCTTCGTGCCACATGATGGCCACGCCTTCGCGCACGTCGTCGGCGCCGTAGCATTTTACTTTGGCGCGGGGACCGTCGGAGTAGGCGATTTCGCGAACGACTTTCAGCTCGCCGGTGTAGTAGTCAAACTGGGTCTGAACATAGGTGAACCCGTTGATGCGCGAGATGATTTGGGCGGCGTCTTTTCCGAGACCGTTCAAGATGCAGCGCAGGGGCTCTTTGCGCACTTTGTCGGCTTTGGCGGCGATTTTGATGGCGCCTTCGGCGGCAGCGAACGATTCGTGGCCGGCGAGGAAGGCGAAGCATTTGGTCTCTTCGCGCAGCAGACGGGCGGCGAGGTTACCGTGGCCGAGACCTACTTTGCGGTCGTCGGCTACCGAGCCGGGAATGCAGAAGGCTTGCAGGCCGATACCGATGGCTTCGGCAGCTTCGGCGGCGTTTTTGCAGCCTTTTTTCAGGGCGATGGCGCAACCTACGACGTAGGCCCACTTGGCGTTTTCGAAGCAGATGGGTTGGGTCTCTTCGCAGGTTTTGTAGGGGTCAAGACCATATTGGTCGCAGATGGCGTTTGCCTCTTCGATGTCTTTGATGCCGTTTTCGTTGAGAGCAGCGATGATTTGTTTGATACGGCGTTCTTGGCTCTCGAATTTTACTTCTCTTATCATAGTGTCTTGTCCTCCTTGTTATTCTTTTCGTGGGTCAATGTATTTTACTGCACCGGCCTCTTTCGAGAAGCGACCGTAGGTACCGGTTACTTTTTTCAAGGCTTCGTTGGCGTCGGTACCTTTCTTGATTTCGTCCATGAATTTGCCCAGGTGCACAAATTCATAACCGCATATTTCGTCGTTCTTGTCGAGGGCGAGCGTTTTGATGTAACCTTCGGCCATTTCGAGGTAGCGGGGACCTTTGGCGAGGGTGCCGTAGAGGGTACCCGTCTGGCTGCGGAGACCTTTGCCCAGGTCTTCGAGGCCGGCGCCTATCATGAGGCCGCCTTCGGAGAAGGCCGATTGCGAACGGCCGTAAACGATTTGCAAGAACAGTTCGCGCATGGCGGTGTTGATGGCGTCGCATACGAGGTCGGTGTTAAGGGCTTCGAGAATGGTCTTGCCGGGGAGAATTTCCGATGCCATGGCGGCCGAGTGGGTCATGCCCGAGCAACCGATGGTCTCGACGAGGGCTTCTTGTATGACACCGTCTTTTACGTTAAGCGTCAGTTTGCAAGCGCCTTGTTGGGGAGCGCACCAGCCCACACCGTGGGTCAGACCCGAGATATCGATGATTTCTTTGGCTTTCACCCATTTTCCTTCTTCGGGAATAGGTGCGGGACCGTGGTTGGGGCCCTTTTTTACAACACACATGTGTTCTACTTCCTGTGAATAGATCATAATGCTCTGGTTTTTAATTGGATAATATAATGTGTCTTGAATTCTTCAATTATGGGTGCAAAACTTTGTGCCCGGCGATGTTGTTATTCTTTGCGAGGCTCTCCGCCCATAGGGGTTGAGCCCGTTATGACCGAGCCGAAATTGGGACAAAGGTATGTTTTTTTTCCCAATCAGGCAATATCCCCAAAAGGGGAAAACGGGTGTCGTTCGATTTTTTTTCTAAAATGGGAGGGATTATTTGGCAATCCGTAAAAAAAAACGCATATTTGTAAGACTTATTTAAAAATACACGTTAACTCATCAAAATCGAATATCTATGAAAAAGAGTGCATTGCAGGTAGCTCGTGCCGCATATCAGCCCAAGTTGCCCAAGTCTTTGAAGGGGGCGGTGCGCATCAAGGAGGGGGCTCCGACACAATCGGTTGCCGACCAAGACGAGATTGCCGCCCTTTTCCCCAATACCTATGGTATGCCTGTTCTGGCTTTTGAGCCGAGCAGTGAAGAACAATCTTATCCTGCGCTGAATGTCGGCGTGATTCTCTCGGGTGGCCAGGCTCCCGGCGGGCACAATGTCATTGCCGGTCTTTTCGACGGCATCAAGAAGATGAACAAGGGTTCGCGTCTCTTCGGATTCCTGCTTGGCCCGGCCGGTCTCATCGACCACAAGTATATCGAGCTCACCGATGAAATTATCGACGAATATCGCAATACGGGCGGTTTCGACATCATCGGTTCGGGACGTACCAAACTCGAAAAGAAAGAGCAGTTCGACAAAGGTCTTCAAATTCTCAAAGACCTCAATATCTCGGCGTTGGTCATTATCGGTGGTGACGACTCCAACACCAATGCCTGCGTGTTGGCCGAGTATTACAAGCAAATCGGTGCCGGGGTGCAGGTGATCGGCTGCCCCAAGACCATCGACGGTGACTTGAAAAACGAGATGATTGAGAGCTCGTTTGGTTTTGATACCGCTTGCAAGGTCTATTCCGAGGTGATTGGCAACATACAGCGCGACTGCAACTCGGCCAAGAAATACTGGCACTTTATCAAACTCATGGGACGTTCGGCTTCGCACATCGCTTTGGAGTGTGCATTGCAGACCCAACCCAACATCTGCCTTATCTCCGAGGAGGTCGAGGCCAAGCAGCAGACTCTCGACGACATTGTCAATTACATCGCCAATGCGGTTGCCGTGCGGGCATCCGAAGGCAATAACTTCGGAACCGTGCTCATTCCCGAAGGACTCATCGAGTTTATACCGGCCATGAAGAAACTCATTGCCGAATTGAACGATTTCCTGGCCAATCATGGCCACGAATATGCCATGGTGCGGAAATCGGAGCAAATCAATTACATCATTCAACATCTTTCGCCCGAGAATGCCGCCATCTATTCCTCGTTGCCCGAGACCGTGGCCCGTCAGCTTACGCTCGACCGCGACCCGCACGGCAATGTGCAAGTGTCGCTCATCGAGACCGAAAAACTGCTCGCCGAAATGGTGGGACGCCGCTTGGCCGAGATGAAGGCCGAAGGTTCGTATGTGGGCAAATTTGCCGCTCAGACACACTTCTTCGGTTACGAAGGCCGTTGTGCCGCACCTTCGAATTTCGATGCCGACTATTGTTATTCGCTCGGTTACACGGCCGCCATGCTTATCGGTGCCGGGAAGACCGGTTACATGTCGTCGGTGCGCAATACGACACGTCCCGCCGAAGAGTGGGTTGCCGGTGGTGTGCCCGTGACGATGATGATGAACATGGAGCGCCGCAACGGTGAGTTGAAACCCGTGATACAAAAGGCATTGGTGAAACTCGACGGAGCACCTTTCAAGTATTTCGTTTCGCAACGCAAGCAGTGGGAGCGCGAGACCTGCTATGTCTATCCCGGTCCTATCCAGTATTTCGGCCCTGCCGAAGTGTGCGACCAGCCCACCGAGACATTGCGTCTTGAACATCAGTAAGATTCTATTGTCGGGGCGTCAGAATGCTGTCGCCCCGACATTTTCTTATAAAGAGAAAGCGAAGGCTTCCGACCTGTTGTCGGAAGCCTTCGCTTTTCATCTTGGGAGCGTGACGCAGAGATGCTTTCCCGTGTTCCGTGGTACTAACTCTCCCGTCAGGCCAGCACAATTTCGCGTAGCTGGGCAAAATCGTCGATGAGGAAGTCGGCTCCGGCGGCTTGGAGTTGGCTGCGGCTGTGGTTGCCGAAAGTCACGCCGCAGGTTTTGCAGCCGGCCGAGCGTCCCATCTCGATGTCGAAGGTCGTGTCGCCCACGACCAAAGCCTCTTCGGGTCGGGTGCCGGTGAGTGACAGCGCCCGCAAGGCCATGTCGGGTGCCGGTTTTTTATGGTCTACGTCGTCGTCGCATACGATAGCTCTGACCAAAGCATGAAGGTCAAAGTCTCGCATCATCTGCAACAGAACCCTCCGACTCTTCCCGGAGGCAATCGTCAAGATCGTGCCATCGGCGTGCATTCTCATCAGCGTCTCTTTGACACGAGGGAAAAGCCGGGTGGTATTGGGGCTTATCTCGTCGAAGATTTCGCGGTAAATATCGACGGCCTTGTCGAGAATGTCTCCTTGGGGGATAAGGGCTCCTTCTGCAAGAACCGTACGCAGGGGAAGCCCGATGCGTGAAATGATTTCTTCTTGGAGTACGGCCGGGAGTTGCAGCCGGTGTAGCGTGGCCTGTGTCGTGGCGACGATGCAGGTCTGCGTGTCGGCCAGCGTGCCATCAAAGTCGAGAATAACGGTCTTTATCATAAGATCAGTCAATAGAGGTTTATTGGCGGTTGTCGAGTGTCGTGAACACCCGGGTGAGCATGTCGGCTATCTCTTTTTGCACCGAGGCCCGGGCGCCGGAGAAGTGATTGACCATCACGACTACGGCGTAGGAGCGTTTACCCGTGTAATACCCTGCATAACATTGCACGCCGGTCATGCTTCCGCTTTTGAGATGCAGCGTCGGAGCCAGGGGCGAACCGGCCATGAACCGTTTGAGGGTGCCTTCGCCCGGTTGCGGCAGGAGCTCGGGAAGGAGGTCTCCTCCTTGTCCCGAGCGGGCTACATGAGCCAGCAACTGCCCCATCATGAGCGGCGTGATGCGGTTGAGCGGCGAAAGACCTGAGCCGTCATAGAGGGTTGCGTCGTCAATGGAAAATCCGGCTTCGCGCCAAATTGTTTTCATCTCTTCGATACTTCCCGCGAGAGTGGCTGTGGGTGCAACGGCCAGTTCGACCTGTCGCAGAAGGGCTTCGGCATAGAGGTTGTCGCTTTGGGTGAGCGTGTGCCGCAGCATCTCGGCCAGTGTGGGGGAGGTGTGCAGGAACAGGAGATGCCCGTCGGTTTCGTAGTCCGGGAGCGTGAGCCCCGATTCGTGGAGCCGTCGGGCCGTGGTCGCTTCATCGTGAACTTTTATGCCGGCCTTGCGCAGGGCGTCGGTCAGTTGTGAAGCCAGGAAATGTGGCGGGTCGGGGAGGTCTCCTTTGATGGTGAATTGCTCTCGATGGGCCGGCAGCGAGCCGAACACGCGCCGGGTGTATTCATAAGGGCCTCCGTAGATGTAGGCGCTGTCGCGTCCCGAGCGGTTGGTCGACAGATAGGGGTAATAGAAGCGCAAGCCCTCCACTTCGGGCGTGATGCCGAGCAAGGTGGGACGGCTGTCGGGCTCGCCGGTGCTGAAAGTGGCGGCGAAGCGGTTGTCGGCATAGTTGATGCCGTAACACCCGGCCGCATAGTAGTTCCCCACGTCTTCCCACAGCCATTTGCTCACGACCGGGTTGTCGGGTATAGCTCCGTCGTCGGCGACGATGCCGCCCGAGATGGCGGTTATGCCGGCCGCTTTTACCGCGGCTACGACCTCTTGTATGAAACGGTCGGGCGGTGTGTCGGCATATTGAGAACCCAGCGACGGGTCACCGCACCCCTGTATGTAGAGATTGCCATGCAGCCGGCCGCGCTTTGAGACGGCTCCGTCGTAGAAAACCCGGGTTGTCAGTTGCCAATCGGGGCGACGGCACATCAGCAGGGTCGCGGCCGTGATGAGTTTCTGGGTCGATGCCGGGACGAAGAACTGTTCGGCTTGATAGGCCGCTACGGTCTTCCCCGACTCAATGTCGATGACGCATATCCCCGACGAGGCGTTTGTGCCTCCGATGGGGAAAAGGGGTATGACGTCTTGGGCTGCTGTCGGTTGCCCCATTGTCAGGAATAAAGCAGCAGCCAAAAAGACGGGCACCCATCGGTGTGGTTTATATGCTCCCATGTCGGCAAATAGATAATCTGTTCGAACTCATGATTGGGGATATTTTATTCCCCCGGTTTGTTGGCAAGGGCGGAAATTTGTCCCTTGATTTCCCGGTATGACCGAGTGGCGATAATGTCGTAAAAGTGAATATCGTCAAATACCAAAGAAGAATTTACCGTATGAACGAGGTTCTCAGGCGAGGTTCATATACAGGTTTTTCTATGCCTTGGTTTTTCCCGGCTTCGATGCATCGGAGCAACCAAGCCATGTTTTGTCCCAACACGCGCATGGTCTGTAATCCTTCTTCGTCTTTCTTTACGTCCTCGGGTTTGGAGCCGTGGACCGAGTTCCAATATTGAGAAGCGACAATAGGCATGTTGTTGAGTGTGAAATATTGATTGAGTTGCTCGAAGGTGGCTGATGCTCCGCCTCGTCGGCAGGAGACGACCGAAGCACCCAATTTCCCGGCCCAACGAGTGCCGGTTGCGTAGAATAAACGGTTTAAGAAAGAGACAAGTTGTCCCGATGGGGCACTGAAATAGACCGGCGTGCCGATGATGATTCCGTCAAATTCGTCCAATCGTTTTTGAATTTCCTGCACCTGGTCATCTCGGAAACAATGTCCTGTTTTCAGGCAACTGCCGCAAGCAATGCAACCGGCAATGGGGTTGTGTCCCAGATAGAGCATTTCCGTTTCTATGCCATTGGCTTGTAAGGTTGTTTCTGCTTCGTGCAATGCTGTATAGGTACACCCGTTTGCGTGCGGACTTCCGTTAATGAGTAAGACTTTCATGATTTTATGGTGATTGGTTGATGTATGATAACCGTTTCCTTTCTGACAAAGGTAATATTTTTTGTCGGCCCAGAAAAGAATGCTATCAAAATTCGACGCATCGTCTCCAACGTCCCAACTTGATATTGGGATAGACCGGGAGGCTCTTTTTCATGCGGTTGTTTATGGTCGTTTTATTCCCGATGGAGTGGGGTTGGAGAGGGGCGAAACCTTTCAGGTCGGGACGTAATCTGTCGATTTTATTAGATTATTCCCGTGAATTTGCTTACATTTGTCATGACGTATGATGGCTTTCGGTCGGGAGGCTTTTTCCTACGGTGACGCAATTTATAAAATATCGGAAACAGTTATGAAATCAATACGACAACCCTATACCTTCGACCGGGTGATACGCATCTTGTTTACGGCGGTAGCCATAGTTGCCGTTTTTTATTTGATACGTTTGCTCAAAAGCGCATTGCTTCCCTTCCTGATAGCCTGGCTCATGGCCTACCTTGTCAATCCGTTTGTTGAATTCATTCAATATCGTTGCCGGGTGAAGATACGCATCATTGCCATTTTCCTGGCACTAATCATCTTGGGTGGGGTGATCGCCTTGTTTGTGTGGTTGATAACACCCGGAATTGTTGAAGAGGCTTCGAAAATGCGGACATTGATTCATGACTATCTCACGCGGGGGTCATCAATAACCCCGTTTATACCGGAGAGTTGGCATCATTATTTGCAGGAACGCATCAATTTTACCCGCATTGCCGAAGCTATGGATCCACAAGATTGGCGTATGTTGATAGAAAAAACGGCTACACAGTTGTGGGCGTTGCTCACCGGTTCGGTCAATCAGATTATCAACATCATCAGTTGGCTCATCATCTTTCTCTATTTTATTTTTATCTTGCTCGATTACGACAAAATCATTTCCGGTTTCAAGGCGTTGATACCCAATCGGTATCGAACAAAGACACTTGAAATTTTCAACGACGTGAAGGAGAGCATGAATCGCTATTTCCGCGGACAGGCTTGTGTCGCATTCCTGGTGGGAATTTTGTTCAGTATCGGCTTCTCGATAGTAGGGTTGCCGTTGGCCATTTTGCTGGGGCTCTTTATAGGGTTGCTCAATATGGTTCCTTATTTGCAGGTCGTCGGTTTTTTGCCGACGCTGCTGTTGTGCATGTTGAAGTCGGTCGAGCCCGGACAAAGCTTTTGGTGGCTTGTCTTTGCCTGTGTCATTGTCTTTGTTGTCGTGCAGCTCATAGAAGATATGATTCTCGTGCCGCGCATCATGGGGCATGTCATGGGGCTCAACCCGGCCATAATCCTGTTGTCCCTTTCGATATGGGGCACGTTGCTGGGCTTGATAGGCATGATTATCGCCCTGCCGCTGACGACGCTTTTGCAGTCTTACTACGAACGCTATATCTTGCGCGAAGATACCAAAGAAGATGTCCCGATAGAAAATTCTGAAAATGAGAAAAATAATGATGCGTAATATTTTTTAACACATAAAAAGTAGACTTAAAATTTGGCGTGAAGTAAAATAAGTCTTACCTTTGCCACGCATTTGAGAAAAACACCATGTTTTTCGATGCGATGATTCGCTAGCTCAGCTGGTAGAGCACAACACTTTTAATGTTGGGGTCCTGGGTTCGAGCCCCAGGCGGATCACCAAAAAGAGAGTTACTGCAACAGTAACTCTCTTTTTTTGTCCCCGAATATACCCTTCAACCCGGGGCGATAAAGAACATCAGTAAGCGATGGGGAACTCGATGGTTTCTGAGTCTTCTTCCCACTCTTCGATGGTGAAGTGTCCCGATGTTTCGCCCACGATGATGTCGCCCATGACGATATTCAGGGTAAGGCGGGTATTGGCGGATAGGGTACTTCCGAGGTTTTGAGACAGTTTGTGCAGGCTGCCGTCTTGCATCGTGATGCGCAACTCAAAGAGTGGATTGGCGGCCGAGGGGAAGAGCATGACCGTGGCATTGCTCATCGTTTTGCCATCGTCGGAGCGTACCAGCCCGAATTTGACCGTCTTGGTCTTGTTCTCGGCTTGGGCCGTGTAGTAATTCATTTTTTCGGCGATGCTGCCGATGCGGACTTCCATCGACGCGATGTTGGGGCTGAACGTGCTGCTGTCGTTCATGGTTACCGATACTTTGACTCCGGCCACGACACGCGTGAGGGCCACACTCAGGTCTTCATAGGTAATGTCGGCTTCCTTTACGGCGTGGACGATGTCGTAAACCGGTGCGTAAGTGCTGTCATTGTTGGCGCGGAGTTGCAGATAGAGCGAGGACATGTCGCTGCCGATGCTTACCCCCGGCGTGATGATGGCGGGGTGGCTGTATTCGGGTTCGTCATATACCGGTGTACCCCAATAGACCATGTTGTATTCTCCTTCCGGGAGCGATAGTTGCCGGTAATACTGGTCGAGAATTTCTCCGTTTTCAAGTGGATAGAAGCCGTTGAACGAACTGAGTTTCTTGTTGATATAGTTCCCGAAGTAAAACGATGTGTTTCCGATGCAGGGAAATATTTCGAGAATGCCGGTCATGTCTATCTGGTTCCCTTCGGGGTCATCGACATACACGGCAACCCGGGGCGTGACAAGAGGGGCTGTTGCCGTCGGGGTATTGTCGGTGTTGATTTTTTTGTCATCGTCTTTTGAGCAGGAGATTGCCAGTAATAACAAGGGAAGTATTCCCCACATGCATTTTTTCATAATCGTACGTTTAAAGAGTTTCTTAGACTTGTTTCCTATTGTAACAAGAATGGTGGGGTAAAGTTCCCGTAGTCATTGTTTTGTTATCGAAATTTGTGTCGGTGTCGCTTCTTGTTTTTTGACTGGGAAAACAAAAACGGTACCTTCTTGATAGAAGGTACCGTTTGAGAATCACAAAGGCAGGGCAGGGTTATTTGACAATGACTTTTTGTCCGTTGACCAGATAAAAGCCTGCGGGTAAAGAGGTGATGAAGTGAACGCCCGGTTGGTATGTGCCTTCTTTGACCTGTTGGCCTGAGACATTGTGGATCGACACAGGAAGAGGGCTCTGTACCAAAATTTCGATATAGCCGTTACCGCCTATGGCAACCATGTCGGGACGATGGTTGTCGTCTGCCAGGGTATTGCTGCCCGATGTGCCATCTTGGGCGGTGCTCGATGGGCCGAGACTGCCATACTCGTTCACGGCTTTTACGGTAAAACTGTCGCTTTTTGCCGAAGCATCGACCACACTTTGGCATTGGGTGGTGATGTCGACAACCGAGTCGTTTTGCAGCACGAGGTAGCAGATGGCATAGTCGCAGGCTTCCCAAGACAAGATGTCTTTGTTTTTACGGACATTTTCGGGGGCAGCGATGGGTTCGAAGAACTGACGCGGATTCCAGTTGTCGGCACCCGGTATGATGTTGTCGTAGTTCATGCGGGCAGCCTCTTCGGCCGAGATGGTGGCGCGGCAGCTGCCGGTAATGGTTTCGCCGTTTTCGGTGTAGCTGTATTGTGTGCGTCGGTTACTCAGGTCGATGGGGTTGCCGTCGGCGTCCATGCTGTTGTATTCGGCAAAGAGAGCAGGAATGGTGCCCATGTTGTTCCAACCGATGGCACTGGGTATGCGTTTCATGGTCGTGTTGAGATATATGGCGATGGGGCTGTTGTGCCACGGGCGGCCCAACGCGTCCTTGTTGTCGACCACACCGTCGATGGTGCAACTCTCGAAGACGTAGCCATATCGGGTGCCCTCTTTATGGGCCGGAGCTACGATGACGCTACCCGTCGACCGCAGGTTATATAGTTCGCAGGTTTCAAAGAGACAGTCTCCTCCTCCGTAGATGTAGTCGACTGCACCTTCGATGTAACACTCTTTTGCATAGAGTCGGTCGCTTACTTGGTTGGTCGAGGTCTGCCAAGTATCCTGGAACGAGCGGAAGTTGCAATGATAGAAGGCGTGGCGGTCGTTGCGGGTATACATGGCCAAGGCCATGGGTCCGTTCTGCTGTTCATATCCCCAAGTATTGATATAGGAGATATTCTCACTGTAAAAGTCGCTGCTCGAAACCTTCACTACCGTGCCGTCGTCTTTTGCCGGATAGTAGGCGGCATTGTTGGCCGAGAAGTCCCAGCCGGCATCTCCTTCGGCGGCACAATTTATTTTGTATTGAATGATGGTGCGGTCGCGGTCCTGACCGATGAGGTGGATAAAGGGTTTGTTACCGGGTATGCGCACCAGTCCGTCGTAGACGCCATTCTTGATGAAAATCAGATAGGGCTTGCTTCTGTTTTCCGGTGCTGCATCGATGGCCGCCTGCACGCTGGTGTAGTCACCTGTCCCGTCGGCGGCAACCACAGCGTCGAAAGTCTTGGCGGCAGGTCGCGGCCGTTCCATGGTGGTAAATTGCAAGGTGACGCCTGCAAACCGGTTGCCGCTCAGGTCGGTGATGGCACCTTCGGGAATGACCACATTATAGGTGGTTCCGTAGGTAAGTCCCGAATAGGCATAGCTGGCCGTCTTGCTGCCGAATACCGGGGTAAGAACCTCGCCGTTGAGAGTTACTTCGCCGTCTCCGGCCTGTACTTTCTCATCGAATGTGAGCACGATGTTGCCGTTGGCCGAGGCCGTGTTTGAGTTTTGAGCCGGAGTGGTCGACAGAAGTTGTGGTGCCGTAAAGTCATCGACGTGCATCTCGTCGGCATATACAAAGACGTCGGCCAAGTAGAATCCCTCGGTGTCACTGCCCGATGACGAGCCAAGCAACTCGGTGGTCGCATCACCTATCCAGCGAACATAAATGCTCTTTTTTGAGTTTTCAGAAAGCGTGTCGGGCAACATGGCGTCGAAAGCAATCCACTCGCTGCTTATTCCTGCGAATGTCGTGTCGGCCAAGTCGGTGAAATGAGTGCCGTCGATGGAGTATTGCATCTTCTGTTTTTTGTGCACGCAGTTGTTGTCGGCGGCAATGTAGCTGTGTATCTTGATGTTTTCATATCCCGCGGCAGAGAACTTCGCGACTATATAGCGGGGGTTGTCCATATCCGAGAAGTTCGTGTAACGGCGGGCACAAAAGAATGTCTTCCCGCCGAATGTCCTTTCCGAGCCGCCCCAGTTGGTGGAGGAGCCATCTCCGTTGAATAGCGACATAATCCCTTGGTTGTCGCTCTTGAAATAGTAGTCGCCTGGCCGTTCGTTCCGAGCCGGGTTCTTTTCTGTGTCGAAGTCCCAACCTACAATAAAGGGAACGACATCGTAATGAAGGGTCAATTCACGGTCTTGGTCCATGACGACGGTTTGTTTGTTTTCGCCGGTTCCGTCGCCCCAATACAAGAAAGTGGTTACCGAGTTGGGAACAACCGTGACGGTTACCTCTTCGCCACTTTCATAGCGGTTGTTCTCTTTTTGAGGCGAGAGCATGTATTCTCCCCAAGGGGCTCCTTCACCTTCTTTTCCGATGTTCAGGGTATAGAGGGTTTGCAAAGCAAATGTGGCGGATATTTCGACATCTTCATCAAGGGTGAACGTGTAGGGGTTGTCGGTAGAGAGGATATTCCCTTCGACATCTTTCCAAGCCTCGAAACGGTAACCATAGTTATGGGTTGCCGATATGGTTACATTGGTTCCTTTTTCATAATTACCCGATAATGGTGAGGTGGTTCCTCCCTCTTGTGGCAGGCTGTTGGTGGTCAATGTGACCGCCTGCGAGAAAGTTTTCAGCCAACGCGGGTCGCCTATGACGCCCCCTTCGGTCGAGGCTGAGGCGAGAGGCGAGGTCGATACAATCGTGAAATCTCCGTTTTCAGGGTCGGGAAATATTTGGCTGATGTCTAAAGATTCGAGAGTCAGGTCTTCTATCTCCGAACTTACGGCATTCGACACCGAGTATCCGCCGTAGTTGTCGATGAGGTTGTTTTGGGCGGTGAGGCTTCCCCCTTTGGCGGCAATGACAAGGGGTTTTTGCCCGGCTACACCGGCTGTCGAGATGATGTTGTTGCGGAAGGTGTAGGTCGATTCGTTGCTGTACTTGGCATCTATCTTGCACAGTGCATACGACGAGCTTTTAGACCATTTGTATACGGTGTTGTTTTCAAAAATGAATGTCAGGACGATGTCCGATGTCGTGTTCTTGGGCCCGAAAAAGCTCTCGCCCGACGTATAGTTTTTGAGGGTACAGTTTTTTACCGATACCGATTTTACGCCATGCTGGGGGTAGAGGAAACAGTATCCGTTGGCCCCGCAATCGCTGATGATGCAGTTGGTAAATTCGATGGCGTCGATGGTCTTTCCGGCATTGTTGGTGCGAAGGAAGCAGCGTCCGATGTCGGATATGGAGCAGTTGCGCACGGTGATTGTCTTTACGTTGCCGTATGACATGTCGATGAAGTAATTTTCTCCGGTGGCAATCTCCAATCCGTCGAGAATGATGCCGCCATCGGTATCGCTTTCGTTACCGGTGAAAGTACCGGTAAAAACGACCTCGGCACCCGGAGCCGCTTTCAACGTGAGGGTCTTTCCGTTGGGAAAAGTGAGCCGACCGCTGTATGTGCCACTTTCGAGCAGTAAGATGTCCTGGTCGGCGGCTTGGTTAAATTCCGATGTCAATGTATTGACATCGACGGACGTCTCCTTGGCATGGCCTGTCAAGCCCGGTAAGAGAAGGAGTGTTGTAAGGAAAAAATGTCGTATTTTCATGGGTATGAGAAGGTTTTGTGATTATCGAATGATTTGTTTTTCTCCGTTGATGATATTGAACCCTTTTTGCGGAGTTGAGAGGGGCTGTCCCAAGATATTGTATATGAGTTTTTTCTCCGTAGTAGGGCGTTCGGAATATTTTGTTTCGTCGATGCCTGCCGTGTAGCCGATGTGTCCGCCAATTTTGATGTCGGCCAGTCCCAATTCTTTGGTGGGGCTCAGTTGGTAGACATAGACAACAAGGCGGCAATTTCCGGTCGAGGTCGGTATGACGAGCCCGTTTAAGTCGATTTTGGTCGTTGACAACGATTCATCTTCCTTGTCCGAACCGGCATGGATTCCGGTTCCCAATATGACTTCTTCTCCATCGCTGCTCAGCCAGGCCAATTCGAGATATCCGCCACTGGTGCCGTAACGCACGGCCGTAATCTCTATTTCGGTGGGGCGGAAAGTGACGCCCTCTTCGAGGTCGATGTCGAAGTATATGGCACTTGTCGAGGTGGGTGTCTTATATTCGATGGTGGGTTGGAATGTCGTGAATGTTTTCCCGAAAGTCTGCCGGGTGCTGTATTGTCTCATTTCCGATGCGGTGGAGTATTCGCTCCGTGCGACGATGCCGTTTTTCGTTGTCGTGGCTGCTTCACCCTCTTTGCCGCTATTCATGCTCCATGACACCGTAATGTCGGTCGAGAGGCCACCCGGAACATACGGTTCGCCCGGTTTGCCTACCACCTCGGCATCTTGGTATTGAGCCTCGGTGATGTCGGCCACGAGACTGTTGAGGTAGACTTCGAGCATGGTGTAGCCTTCGTCGTTGCGGGTGTTGCGGTCTTCGGCATTTTCGGGGTCGAGACTGTTTCTGATTTCCCAGTTGTCGGGCATGCCATCGTTGTCGCTGTCGGCCAGCGGCGTTTGGCTTTTCAGTTCGGGCCAGGGCGACCAGTCACTGCCCGCATCGGCCGGCATCAAGTCTTCGAGTTTGTCGATAATACCCCCTTTATTGGCCGATTCTCCTTTGTATGTGGCTGTTCCGGTGCGGCATTCGGTTGTGAGTCGGGTGTCGATGGCGTCGCGGCGATGGGAGCAGCCGGCATAGTTGAGCACCGGCAGGAAACACCCCTCGGCGGTATGTTGGTGCAATAGTGGGGTTTCTCCCAGTTCTGAATCCGATTTGAGGTCGGCTTTTGAGGGTTTGCCTCCGATGAGCGAGGAGGTGTTGATGACGACACCGTCCCAGTTGTCGCTATTGATATTGCTATAAGCCGAGTTGTAGTTTCCGGTGATGTAGTATTTCCCCCAAATGGCTGTGGTTCCGTCGGTACTGGTGGCGTCGTCGATGCCTATGAATCGGTTTTTCGAACTTGTCGTGGTGGCCGGTCCGGGCTTGTAATAGTTGTTTATCATGTTTACGGTCATGCCTTCACCACCGTAGCAACCATTTCCGCTCCAATTATAGATGACGTTGTTGCGCATGTCGGTCATGTGGTCGGAGGGTGTACCGAGGTTTCCCGTGCCGAGGCGCGGGGTGCGGCTGTCGTGGTGTATGAGCAGGTTGTGCAGATAGGAAGCCCCGATACCGCCCCAAATGGCGCCGTATCCGTGCGGTCCTTTGGAGTGCAGGCTCATGCGCAGGCTCTCGGAGATGATGCACCATTGCATCGTGAAATTGTAGTTGGCGTAGAATGAGGCGCACTCATCGGTACACCACGAGATGGAACAGTGGTCGACGATGACATTGTTGCAGAAACGTCCGCCGAAAGCATCGGCTCCGTCGGCCTCTTCGGCCGATAATGACCAGTCGCCCATGCGGAATCGCATATATCTGACGATAATGTTGCTGCCCGATATCGACACGGGATATCCGGCCAGGCAGATGCCGTCGCCCGGAGCGCTTTGCCCGGCGATGGTGAGGTTGCTCCCCGAGATGTTGAGGCTGCTGTTGAGTTGTATCGTTCCCGATACCTTGAAGAGTATCGTGGCTTTGGAGAGCCGGGTTACTCCATAACGCAAGGTGCCCGGGGTGTCGGTGTCTTCGAGAGATGTTACATAGTAGACTGTTCCTCCACGTCCTCCCGAGGTGTAACGTCCGTAACCGTCGGCTCCCGGGAAGGCAGGAACTTGTGCATGGATAATTGCCGTCCACAGGAGGAGAAGGCATAAGATAATGTACTGCTTTTTCATATTCATGGTATTTGTTTGAGATATTAGTCTGTGGGGCCGGGTGAGCTTGTTGCCGTGGAAATTACGACATGGCTAATTTCGGGTAAAAACAAATGCCGCACTTGCAATAATTGGTTTATTGCTTGTATAATTTATTCAAAAGCGCGAAGAGTGAAGATTCATGGAGACAAATATGTCTCCCGCTTAGTCATTTTTTCCACCTTTGTATTCCGTCGGAGATTGACCTGTCTTCTCTTTGAATACGCGGCTGAAATATTGGGGGGAGGAGAAGCCGCAGCGGTACGCGATTTCTGAGACGCGCAAGTTCCCTTTCTGTAAAAAATCAATGGCTTTCTTTATGCGGATTTCCTGCACAAGGTCAATGGGAGAACTTCCGGTAAGTGATTTTATTTTCCGATAAAATACCGTGCGGCTTATGTGTTGGGTATCGGCCAGGTCTTCGATTTTGAAATCGCTGTTTTGGATATTGTTTTCAATCTCTTGAATGATGTCCCGTATGAAGGCGTCGTCGAAGCGGGTGAGTTGGCAGGTCGCTTGATGGTGTGCCTTTTCGTCGGTCTGATGCAGGTACCACGTTTTTAATCCGCGTCTTTTTTGCAGCAGATTGTGCACGCGAGCTTTCAGGTATGATGGACTGAATGGTTTGGTGATGTAGTCGTCGGCGCCATACTCTAATCCTTTTATGCGGTCTTCGACCGATGTCTTGGCCGAGAGCAAGATAAACATCGTGTGGGAGATGTCGTTGTTTTGTTTTACGGCATTGAGAAATTCGATGCCGTCCATGACGGGCATCATAATGTCGCTGATGATGAGGCTCGGTTGGTCAGATAGTGTTTTGTCGAGACCTTCTTTTCCGTTGGAAGCCGTAATGATGTTGTAGTCGTCTTGTAAGACGTATTTGATGAAATGCCGTAGTTCGTCGTTGTCTTCAACAATAAGTATCGACTCGTCGCCGCCCTCCCTTTTCCCGGTTATATCTTCTTCACGGGGCAGGTCGGCCCGCTCTTCGGTGACAATGTCGGAGAGTCGGACGCTCGGATAGCTCGATGCCGATATGGGTAGGGTGACACGGAATGAGCTGCCTCTTCCCAAGGAACTTTCGACTTGAATTTCCCCATGCAGAATCTGTATAAGTTCTTGTACCAAAGATAATCCGATGCCGGAGGAAAGAATGTTGCCGGGGTTGCCCAATGTCTCGAATCGGTTGAATATTTTGCCTATTTTTTCGGGGGCGATGCCTTGCCCTTCGTCATGTACGGTGATAAAAAGTCTGTTGTCGGCTGTTTGGAGCGACACGCCAATGTGTTTTCCTTCCGGTGTGTATTTGAATGCGTTGGAGAGCAGATTGAACAGTATTTTTTCGACCTTGTCGGCATCGGTGTACCCGAAAATCGGAGACTCGCTCACCGTGAACGTGTAGTCGATGTGTCTCTTTCGAGCCAGATATTCAAACGATTCGTAGGTGTGCCGCGATAGTTCGCACAAGTCGACGCGAGTGATGTGCAATTCCATTTTGCCGTTTTGTGCCTTTCTGAAATCGAGAATCTGGTTGATGAGTTGTAACATGCGGTGCACGTTGCGTTGGGCGATGCGGAGGTTGTTGCGGGTATCGGCCGGCAGGTTGTCTTGCCGCAAGGTCGTTTCGAGTGGAGCCGCAATCAAGGTGAGAGGGGTGCGCAGCTCGTGCGAGATGTCGGTAAAGAATTTCAATTTAAGTTGGGTTACCTGTTGCTCGATGGTGATGCTGCGGCGCAGATTGGCTATATAAATGAATATGCCCGAGATAAGCAGCGCCAGCAGTATACCGGCACAAACATACAACAGTATGGCCCATGGCGTTTCCTTGAATGTGGGGGTGACCGAGAGGTGCAGGGTGCGGTTGTTGTTGCACCAGACGCCGTCTCCATTTGTCGAACGGATTTCCAGGTCCCATTCTCCTGCCGGAAGGCCGGCGAAACTTACGGTGCGGTTGTCGGATAGGTTGTTCCATGTGTCGCTTCGCTCTTTTATCCGGTAGGCATATTGTATGGCTGCGGAGGCCGTGTAGTCGAGAGCGGCAAACGTGAGCGAAATGTTCCGTTCCCGCGGCGACAACGTGAGTGTATCGCCGATGATGGGTTTGATGATGTCGTGCCCGTCTGTGCCTGGAATCTGCATTTGTGTAAAGACGAGGGGTGGCACGATGTCGCTTTTCCCTATTTTGCCGAGGTCGAGACATAATGTTCCATAGGCGGTTCCCACATAGAGTCTGCCCTGCTTGTCGATGACAGGCGGTACTTCGCTGATGGTCAGAGGGGAGAGGTTGAAGCGGTCGTATGTCTCGATGCCGTGAGTTTGCGGGTCGTAGCGACAGATTCCGTTTTGGAATGTAATCCACAGAATGCTGTCGCCGGCTTCGGTTATGGCGTATGTGAGGTCGGAAGGCAGCCCGTTTCTTTTGTTGAAGTGTTCAAACTCGATACTGTCCGAGAGCAGGTTGTCGGAGACGATGCGGCTGATGCCTCCGCTGTACGGAACGACGTAGAGGTCGCCGCAGGCCCGTTGGTACACATGCATGACATCGTTGTTGCTGAGGCTCGATGCCTGGTTCTGTCGGCTTCGGTTGAGATGGAATGTCAGTCCTTCGGGATTTGCGAAGCGACTGTCGAAAGTGAGTAATCCTCCGGTTGTGGCTACCAGTATCACATCGCTGTCGGTGGGACAGATGTGCCGTATTTTGACGGCTTCCGGTGGAAAGGTTTTCAGTTTGTTTCCTCCGTGCAGGAAACGGAGGGGTTGCGTGGTGGAGTTTTCCACGAGATTGAGTCCCCCGCCATAGGTGCCTATCCATATTCGTCCCCGCTTGTCGGTGCGTATGTCGTAGACCGAATTGTTGCTTAGACTGTATGGCTCTTTGTCGTTGTGCCGGTAATGCCGTATCCGGTATCTTCCCCCGTTCAGCGGGGTGGCAATGAACAAGCCGTCGTCTTTGCATCCAATCCATATTCTTTGCAAGGAGTCTTCAAAAAGCGTGTAGGCATTGGAGCCGAAGACGGCGTGGCGATTGGGTACGATTTCACCTTGTCGGGTAAGGTTCCCGATATACCGGTTCGAAGTATCGTATAATGAGATGGTGCCTTGTTTGGTGGCACACCATAGCCGTCCTTCGTGGTCGATGAGAAGACCTCGCACCAAACCCTCTATTCCATACTCTTTCTCGCCGAGAAGCGTGTAACGGCGCGGCGTGAATGTCAGACAGTCGAAACCTTCTGCGGCGCACAGCCATAGATTTTTGTGGTTGTCGACGAGATATTCGTAGCCTGCTGCCTGATATGAGGCTTTCTGGCCGTTGCGTGTCAGCCAAGCAGGTTTCAGTGTATTCGTTCCCGGGTCGTAGTAGGAAAAAGCTCCATAATAAGGTTGTATCCAGATGCCGCCGAAAGCATCTTCGTGTATGAAGCGGATTCTTTTTTGTGACTCATGCGCGTAGCTTACGGGGCGAGCCTGTTTGTCCGACGGGTCGATGCGCCATATCTTCTCAAAGCCGTCGAAGAACCATATTGCCCCGTCCTGCGATTGATGGAGGCGGTTGATGCGCCACGATGTTTCGTCTGGTGCGCCTATCGAAGCAAATCGGCCATCTTTCTCCCGTAGAAGCAACAGCCGCGGAGTGGCGATGCACAATGTCCCTTCTTGCAATGCATAGAGCCCATCAATGTATCGGAATGATGCCGGCAGGCGGCATTCTTGTAATTTGTTCCCTGCGGTATATGAGAAAAGTCTTCCGTCGGCGGAGGCTAAGAATGCGGTGCTGTCTACAAGGCAAAAGTGGCGGAATGTCTCTTGGCTTTCGAACGGTTGGTTGTATATGTATGTTCCGCTTCGGGTGAGTATCCATTCCTGCCCTTCTGCGTCTTCGGCAATGGTGTAAATGTCGTTGGGCAATGTCTCTATGTTTTCACATGTCTCTGAGGCCGCATTTCCTGTCAATCGTTTTTCGTCGACGCGATATAGTTTCCCATTGGGGGTAACCACCCATGTGACGCCTTTCTTCAAAGGGAAAATGCGGGGGGATTTTCCTGAAATGAAATCGCCTTGCTCCGACAGGGGGTTGAGAAATTGCTCGGTATCGCTGTCGAACAGGTAGGTGTGGCCGCCGAACGTCTGACACCAAATGTGCGAACCGAACCCTTTCTCGATATGGGTGATGCGGTTGTAGCTCAACCGCACTCTGTCGGTGGGATAGGATTTGTAGTTTTTGAAGCTGTATCCGTCGAATCGTTCCAGTCCGTTCCATGTGGCCAGCCATATATATCCCTTGTCGTCTTGCAAGATGCTTTGTATGGTATTTTGCGACAATCCATCTTCGAGAGAGTAATGCCTGACATTGAGAAGGCTTTCTCCCCGGACGGTTGTCAGCGTGAAGATGGCAAGAAGAAGGATGAGTTTTCGGAACGACATTTCACGGTATGGTTTTTCAGGCGGCAAGAGGTACTCGATTGGTTAATCTTTACAAAGATAGGAAAAGAGGAAAAAGAAAAGCAAGTCTGTTTTAAAGATTCTTGATAAATGGTCTTGAAACTTGCAAGAAAAAATGCAAATGTCCGGGAGCAAATGATCCCGGTGCCGTTGTTTCTTTCAAAAAAAGCAGGCGGTTGCTCTCTCGGGGAGCAAGCCGCCTGCTTTTCGGTGCGGACTATTTATATAAGAACTTTTGCCCTTTTGTGATGTAGATGTTGCCCGGTTGCATGTGGGTAACGCGACGTCCCTGCAAATCGTAAATCGCATCGTTGCGGAGGTCGGCTTTCACTTCGTCGATGCCACTGCTCGTCGTGGAGGTGAGCGTGATGTAGAAGAGGAAGTTCTGGTCGGCCTTGGTCAGTGTGTGGGTTCCGGCCGGGAGGGTCTGGGTGATGATGCTGCCCGAGGTGGCCGATACTTTCACGCCATCGATTTTGATGTTGGGCGACGACCCGTCGTTGAAGACGAGGGTGAGTGTCATCTCTTCGGTGGTGGTGAAGGAGACTTGGGTCGATGATTCCATCTTCAAGCACTCGGTGTAGGTGGTGCCGTTGACCGTGGCAGAACCTTTGGAGTTGGAGTAGTTGCAGGAGGTGAAGGTATAGAAACCGTTCGACGGGGTCATGCCGGTGAAGTGACAGTCATATCCGTCGGAAGGGATTATCGGCGTATCGCCGCCCTCTTCTTCGCCATCGCCACCTTCTCCGCCACCGCTGCCTTGGTCGCCGCTATCGGTGAAGAGCCCCACGAGGCTGGTTTGGTATCCGGTCACGGCGGCTTTCAGGGCGCTGTTCACGTCGTAACTCTTGTCGTCTACGGCGTTGTTGAAGGTCCATTGCAGGTCACCGTGTTGCATGCGCCCGGCACCGTACTGGCCCGACAGGAGGGCGGGAATGTCTTCGGCGGCATCGGGCGTGTAGGTGTAGATGCGCGAGGGGTCGGTATCGAAGTTGTTGTAGGAGGTGCCGCCCAGTTTCGTTTTTACGGCAGCCGGTACCTGTTCGTCGCGCGTCGTGGCGCCGTAGGCGTCGAATTCGACGTTGTTCTCTTGGTAGGTGACGAAGCGGAAACTCGACGATTTCTCGGCAAAGACATTTCCGTAGGCTTTTATGATGCCGCCGGTCTCGCCGCTGAATGTGCCCGCGCCCGAGACAATGTCGGTGCCCTGCATCGAAATCATCATGGGCTTGCTGGTGTTGCGGAAGTAGTTGTTCTCGACAAATACGCTCGATGCCATGGTGGAGCCTACGCCGTACTTGGCGCAACCGTCGTAGTAGTTGTTGTAGACGTGGCAGGAGTAGGAGCGTATGCGCGGGTGGCGGCTGTCGCTGTGGTCATACCAGTTGTGGTGGTAGGTAATATACATTTGGTCGTTTTCGCCACTTAGTCCCAACAGGTTGCACTTGCCGTTGTCCCAAAAGTGGTTGTAGGAGAAGGTGACATAGTTTGACTTCTTGCAGTCGAGGGCGCCATCACCTTTCACTTGGTCGGCGTCGCTACCGGCGTGGCCGTAGAAGAAGTCGCAGTTATGCACCCAGATGTAGCTGTTGTCTTGTTGCAGACCGATGTTGTCGCCCTCGTCGCTGTCGCAGTTGATGGTGGCGAGGTTGCTGATTTCGATGGAAGAGGAGTTTTTGATGCGTATGCCCCACCCGTCGAGCGTGGCGTCATTGCCCACCCCTTCGATGGTGATGCCCGGGCAGGCCGTTTTGTTGCTCAGGTCGATGACGATGTCGCCCTTGTCGGTCACGGCCGGGTCGGTAATCTGCCCGATGACCCGTATCAGAAGCGGACGCGACTCGTATCCTTTCTTATACCCGTAGAGTATCTCCTGCAAGCCGGTGCAGGTGGTTACGGCCCCTTTCGAGCTGGTGGTTACGTCCAGGGTAAGGGTGTTTTTGTTGTTTTCGGTGAGGTACAGCACCACGGTACCGGCTTTCAGGCTGGCGTCGGCGTTGTAGGCTCCGGGTGTTTTCCCGTTGAAGAAGGCATAACCCGTGCGGTCATGGGCTCTCACTTCGCAAGAGGAAGATTCGGCGGCCAGAGTTTCCATCTCGGTTCCGTCGCTGTCGACAGGCACGACCTTGAATCGGTAAGTTCCTGCGGGTATGCCCATGGCATCGGCACGGCCATACTCTCCATAGTTGCGCACCAACTGGTCGTCGATTTTCTGGTAGTCGTTCTCTCCGTTTTGGTAATAAACGTGGTAAGAGGCAGCATCATCGACCAGAGAGAAGGTTACATAACCCGACTCATACCACCCTCCGGCGTCCTGTATGGTGGTCTGTGCCGGGGAGAAGGTGGCAACAGACAGCAGTAGTGCCGGCAAGAGAAGTTTGGTGTTCATCATAGCATTTTGATTTTTAATGGATTGTGGAAGGAAAAGTCCGCCCAAGGTAATGATTAAAAATCAAAAATGCAAGTGGTGAGGCAAAATAATTATTTCATAAAGACGAAATAGACGGCGAGAACGAGGCACACGGCGGCGGCGAGGTGATTCCATTGCAGCGACTCGTTGTGAAAGGCCAGGCTCGAAAAGACGGCAAAAACCGTGAGGGTGATAACCTCTTGTATCACTTTGAGTTGTACCAATGTGAAGGGGCCTCCGTTTTCCTGGAATCCGATGCGGTTGGCCGGTACTTGGAAGCAGTATTCCAACAGGGCGATGCCCCACGAGAGCAGTATCACACCGAAGAGCGGCCAGTTCGATATGAGTTTCATCTCTTGCAGTTTGAGGTGGCCATACCAGGCAAACGTCATGAATATGTTCGACACGACGAGCAGCAGTACAGAGTAAATTCCTTGCATGGTTTAAGGGGTATTATAAAATGGGTATTCAAAGATTTTCGGGAAAGAGGTCGGGGGCGTTTCCTGCCTCTTTGCGGGCGCGGTACGGTCGGGGCAGATACGCCTCTTGTATGTGGCTCATGCTGTTCCACAAGTGGCCGCGCAGTTGCGGGCTGATGGCTTGCAGTTGTTGCAGAATGCCGCGTATCTCGCGACGGTGGGAGGCGTGCTCGTAGGGGCAGTTTTTTTCTTGCCGGGGGTACCCTCCCGTGCGGCTCAGTTCCGAGAGGTCGTTTTCGGCGATGAGGCAGAGCGGGCGGATTATCGTCATGTCGAATTTCTCCATCTGCAAGCGGGGCGGCATGGTGGCGAAGGAGCCTTGGAAAGCCATGTTCATGAGCAGCGTCTCGAAGAGGTCGTCTTGGTGATGGCCGAGGGCGATTTTGGAGCACCCTCTTTCCCGGGCGATGTCGAAGAGCGCCTTGCGCCGGTACCACGAGCAGAGGAAGCAGGGGGCCTTGCGCCGGTCGCTCGACGGGTCGAAGGCGGTCTCCCGTTCGACATATTCGATGCCGAACCGTGCACAATGTTCGCGCAAAGCCGCCGTGTCGCTGTGGTAACCGATGTTGCTCATGCGTATGTGGGCGGCCGTGAGGGTGAACCGCGGGGCGAAGATGCGGGAGCGTCGTCCCAGCAGTTCGACCAGCGCCAGCGAGTCTTTCCCCCCCGAGAGGCCGATGAGCAGGTGGTCGCCCTCGTCGATGAGGCCGTAGTCTTCGATGGCCTTTTTTACGAGGCGGTCGAGGCGTTGTAGCAGTTGGTTTCGTTCGGTCGATGAGGGGAGGGACATGGCTCTCGGTTTTGCGGCTGCAAAAGTACGCATTTTTTCATATCGTTGTCGGCTTGCCGACTCTTTTTTGTGCGGCGGCGATTGCTCTGCCACAGTATCATGGCTCAAAAAAAACGGGGAGCGAACGTGCAAGCTCCGTTCGCTCCCCGGCGTGTGCCTTGCGCCGCGGTTCAATAGGTGACGACGATGCCTCCGCTGAACCACCCTTCGGGCATCTTCAAGCCGCCGAAGTCGCAATAACGGGTGGCGGTGATGTTGTTGCCGTCGAGGTAGACGCGCAGGTGGTGCCGCTGCCAGGAGAGGCGGGCGTCGAGCAGGGCATAGGTGTCGTATCCGACCCGTTGCCCGGCCGCGTCGATGTAGTTGCCGTTGCGGTCATAGAGTCCCCCCGTGAGGGTGAGGGTCATGTACCGCAGGAAATGCACGCTCACCGTGGCCATGGCTTTGTGACGCATGTAGTCGAGGGCATATTTCGAGATGTAGTCGCCACTCTGTTTGTCGGTGGTCATGTAGGCATAGGAGAGGGTGGCTTGTCGCAGGAATCCCCGCCCATAGTATCCGCCCGTCCATTCGACGCCTAAGGTGCGGAGGCGGGTCAGCTGCAACGATTCCCATTCGCTGTCGGCGCTCTTCTGCACCCAGTCGATGATGTCACGCCCGTCGCGGAAATATACCTCGGCCGAGGTTCTCCACCGCCCCCTTTCGTAGGAGCCGCGCACCCGGTATGTCGTTGCCCTTTCGGGTTTGAGGTAGGGGTTGCCGATATATCCGGTTGTCGTGTAGTAGAGGTCGGTAAACGAAGGCAACCGCATCGATTGCACGGCGGCTACGCCGATGTGCAGGCCGTCGACGGGCCGGTATCCGCCCGAGAGGCTCCATACCGGGGTCGCTTCTCCGGGGGAGAACACGCAACCGGCCGACCCTTCGATGTCGAAACGCCTCCATTGTTTGACGTGTCGCACGCGCACATCTCCGCTGTTCTGCTTTTCCCCTTTGGTGTAGAGGACGTCGCTTTCCCCTTTGACCCTGCGGGGGTTGGCGAGGGGCTCGCCGAGTACCGAGCTCAAAAGATGGTCATAACGATAATCGGCATACAGCGATGTCTTTCCCCACAGCCACGAGTAGTCGGCCCGGAGAGCCAGCCCCAGACGGTCGGTATTGTGGTAATTGTAAGGTACGGTCGAGGGGGAACCCTTTACCAGCTCGAAGCGGTCGAAGTTCTTGCGGTAGCTGATGCTCGACTCTATGAAGAAACGTCCAAAACTTTTTTGCCAACGGAGGGAGGATAGGAAGGTGCGGGTGGCCTCGTATTGGTCGGGATATTTCAGCGAATAGAATCCGTTGGCGCCGAAGTGCCGGGTCTGCCAGCCCGACTGGAAGTCGAAGTAGCCGGCCTGTCGGCTGTCGTATCCGGCCCGCACGAAGGCATTGTAGTTTTGGAAATCGGTGTTGTGGGTATATCCGTCCGAGGCCCGGTAGGACCCGGCGCCAAACAGGGTAAACCGCTCTTTTGTCACGGCTCCCGAGAGGTTGCCATAGGCATAGCCATACTGTCCGCCCGAGGCTTCGGCCCGCACATAGGTGGGGCGCAGCGGTTGGGTGCGGATATTCACGGCTCCGGCAAAAGCGCCGATGCCGGCCGTGCCGTCTTCGATGGCAATGTCCGATACGATGTCGAGGTCGATAGGCAGGGAGTGGCTTTGGTGTCCGGTGCGGGCGTCGGAAAAGTCGATGCCGTTGAGCAGGATGATGGTTTGGTCGAAAGAGCCTCCCCGTATGGAGATGTCGGCTTGTACGCCTTTGCTCCCCCTTTCCCGCAAATCGACAGAAGGGCAGAGCCGCAAGGCAGCCTCGATACTTTGCAGCGGAGCGACCGCCGCCTCGTTTCTGTCGAGAACAGGTATGGGCAACACCGCCGTGCGGGTCGGGGGCAGGATATTCCCCGTCACCACCACTTCGCTGATGTCGAGTTCCTTTACCGAGTCGGTATCGAACTGCTGGGCGAATGTTTCGGTCGGTGTTGAGAGCAAGACGAGCGACATCGAGCAGGAGAGGACTCCGATGACGACCTCCTTGTGGAGGCTCGCAAAGGCGCCGAAGTTTTTTCGGCTCCATCTCCTCCACCGTTGCGGGCAGAGGGCGGGTCTTGATGCAGAATGTTTTTTCATCTTGAAAATATGGATTGTTTAGGTTTGTTACAGTCGGCCGGCGGGCTTGCTCCGCCCCGGCTGTTTCGGGCGCAAAAGTAGGACATATTCTCCGAAAAATCGTTATCTTTACTTCCCCAATGTGAAAACCTGTATCTGTCATGTCTAAGCAAAATATTGTGACGCAGTCGTTTATGATGCCGGCCGGTCTTTATCTGCGCTTGCTGCTCGGCGCGTTCCTGCGCCGTAACTGGGCCTGGGGCATTGTCATCATCTCGTTTTTTGTGGGATTGGGCTATTTTACCGTCAACGCCGTGTATGTGGCCGTGATTCTTTTCTTCGCTCTCATTCCGGCGGTGATATTCCATTTCTTTGTGACACGTCTCACCCGTCCCGACGAGCGGCGTGTCCTGCGGGAGCACACCGCCACTGTCGACGAGGGGGGAATCGTGTTTACCTATCCCGACGGCTTGTCGCTCTACTATCCGTGGGAATCGTTCTCGACCTGCACCTCCAAACGCCATTACTACCTGCTCTCGCTCGGCGACGAAGACCCGCCCTTCCTCTATCTTCCCAAGGGGGCTTTTCCCGATGAGGCCGCCTGCCTGGCCTTTGAGAAACTGGCGCTCTCCATAGAATCCGGCGACGAGAATGGCGAGATTTAAAAAAAAAAGATTAACTTTGTTCCTGAATGTAGCTCCTGTCTGCTATGAAAAGAATCCTCCTTATCGCTTTCCCGTTGCTCTTCTTCTCGCTCTGTGTCGGTGCACAGACCCTCGAAGACGCCCGCAACATGTATCGGGCCGGCCTCTATGCCGAAGCCTTGCCGGTCTTTGAGAAAAACCTCAAAAAGAAGCCCAAGAACCCTTCTCTCAACCAGTGGTACGGTGTGTGCCTGTATGAGACGGGACGCAAGGCCGAAGCCGAGAAATATCTCAAAATTGCCGCCAACGGGAAAATTCCCGAGTCGTATCGATATTTGGCCGGTCTCTGTTTTGAACAATACCGCTTTGTAGAGGCCGTAAATTATTTCACCCGTTATATCGGTTACCTCAATGACCGCAAGGACGATGATGCCGACGGCACCGATTATGAGTTGTTGGCCACGCAGGCCGAGTTGGGCGCCCAGATGCTTGCCAAGGTGCAGTGTGTGCAGGTCTTCGACAGCATGGTGGTGAGCAGGGACGGTTTCTTTTCCCACTACAAACTTTCGTCCGAGGTAGGCTCTTTGCATGATTACGAAGCGTTGCTCGAAGATGAGAATGCCGAAGCAAGTCCGGTTTTCCAAACCCAGCGCCAAGACAAGATTCTCTATGCGGTTCCCGACGAGGAGGCCGGATATGAAATCGTTTCCCGCATTCGCCTGGGCGATGGAAGCTATGGCGAAGAAGAGTCGATTGATGACCTCAACACCTTGTATGACGATAGCTATCCTTTCTTGTTGAGCGATGGAGTCACCTTCTTTTATGCTTCGAACGAGGAAGACCGCACACTGGGAGGATACGATATTTTCATGTCCCGTTACAATATCAATACCGGAGAGTTCACCATACCCGAACAGTTGTCCATGCCTTTCAATTCGCCCTATGACGACTATATGATGGCTATCGATGAAGTGACTCGTGTCGGTTGGTTTGCCAGCAACCGGTATCAGCCCGAAGACTCGGTCTGCATCTATCTTTTCCTCTATGAGACATCGCCCGAGTTTTATGCTCCCGAGGAAGAGGCTTCGCACCTTCGCGTGTTGGCCCGTCTCTCCTCGATAAGAGCGACGTGGAAGGAGGGGGCCGATTATGCTTCTGTGCGGGAGAGAATCGCCCGGATACAGCCACCCGAGAAGAAAGCACCCGTGAAAAATGCCATTGCCTTTGTTGTCACCGACGAGGTCGTCTACACCTCCCTGTCGCAGTTCCGCAGCAAACCGGCTCGTGACCTCTACATCAAGGCGCGGGAGTTGCGTCGGGTCATTGCCGCCAACGAGACCGAACTCCATCGCCTGCGCAAAGACTATGTCGACGGGAAGAACCTCCCCGAGACCGCAGCCCGCATACAGGAGCTCGAAAAACTGTTGCTTACCCTGTATCCTCAACCCGAAGAGTATGAAAAGCAAAGCCGGGAGGCCGAGTTGTCGGTTTGGGATCAGAAGTGACGACTGAACCGGGATAATGCATACGGAACCTTATCATTCTAATATCGCGAAATATGGATTTATTTGTATTGCTCATCGTGGCACTTTGTATCGTGGCTTTGGCCGTGTTTTTCTACTTTGTGCCCTTCTTGTTGTGGATTTCGGCACTCGTTTCGGGGGTGCACATATCCTTGGTCCAACTCTTTCTCATGCGCATTCGCAAGGTGCCGCCCCAAATCATTGTGCGCGCCATGATCGAGGCTCACAAGGCCGGTCTCAAATCGATTACCCGTGACGAGTTGGAGGCTCACTATTTGGCCGGAGGCCGTGTAGAGCGTGTCGTGCATGCTTTGGTGTCGGCCGCCAAAGCCAACATCGACCTCGGTTTCCAGATGGCGACGGCCATCGACTTGGCGGGGCGTGATGTGTTCGAGGCCGTGCAGATGTCGGTCAATCCCAAGGTCATCGATACCCCTCCCGTTGTGGCCGTGGCCAAAGATGGCATACAACTCATCGCCAAGGCCCGTGTGACGGTGCGGGCCAATATCCGACAACTGGTGGGCGGTGCCGGAGAAGATACCGTGCTGGCTCGTGTAGGTGAGGGCATAGTTTCGTCTATCGGTTCGTCCGAGTCGCACAAGTCGGTGCTTGAAAATCCCGATTCCATATCGAAACTCGTTCTCAAAAAAGGTCTCGATTCGGGAACCGCCTTTGAGATTCTCTCCATCGATATTGCCGATATCGACATAGGCAAGAACATCGGTGCCGGTTTGCAAATCGACCAGGCGCAGGCCGACAAGAACATTGCCCAGGCCAAGGCCGAAGAGCGCCGAGCCATGGCCATCGCCCTCGAACAGGAGATGAAAGCCAAAGCACAGGAGGCGCGCGCCAAGGTCATCGAAGCCGAAGCCGAAGTGCCGCGTGCCATGGCCGAAGCCTTCCGCTCCGGGAACTTGGGCATAATGGACTATTATCGCATGAAGAATATCGAGGCCGACACCTCGATGCGTGATGCCATAGCCAAACCGTCGTCCGGCGGTCCGGCCAAGTAAGTTGCTGTTTCCTATCCGATAAAGCAGGCGGCCTTTGGGTCGCCTGCTTCTTTTTTTTGTGCTTGTTCCCATGCTGGTGGATATTTTGTTCGGGGGTGATTTTTTTGAGCGGGGAGAGGTTGAAAATCGTCTTTATTCGGTGGAATTTCTGTTTTTTCTGTTTTTCGTCGGTTACAACAAATCGACAGGAGTTGTAACTTTGGGTAATTCCATTTTAAAAAACAAATACACCATGAAACGCACACACATGATTGTCTCGGCCTTTTGCGCCATCTCCTTGTTGGCGGGTCCTTTATCGGCGAAGACCGTGCACACCATCGGCGATTCGACGATGGCCAACTACGACGAGTCGACTACCGACCAAAGAGGTTGGGCACAGATGTTCCAACAGTTTTTCGACGGGACCATAACGGTCAACAACCGGGGTAAAAGCGGATCGAGCAGCAAAAGTTTTTATGAAGAAAGCGCTTATTGGGCTTCGGTAAAAAAACAGATTGTCGAGGGCGATTATGTCATCATACAGTTTGCCCACAACGATGAGAAAAATAATGGTATGGACGGCGACTCGGTGCGCGCCAAGACCGGCGATTTAACGGTCGATTACCGGGGAACGACGCCACAAGGTTCGTATAAGGAGTATCTGCGACGTTATGTAAACGAGACCCGGGCTTTGGGTGCCACGCCCATACTGGTATCGTCGATGTGCCGCAAATATTTCTCGGGCAACACCATACGCCGCAACGGCCGTCACGACCTCGGCGATTCCTTTTCCATATTGAACGACGATGGTACCATATCGACCGGGAATAAGATTCCCGAGAGCGACCATTCGATGGACTATCCCTATGCCATGAAAGAGGTGGCCGAAGAGATGGACGTGCCCTATATCGACCTTACCACCAAGTCGGCCGAGTTGTTTGCCAGTTACGGGGAAGCCGCTTGTACCGAATTGCTTTTCAGGGAAAACGACGGGACCCACCCCATAGCCTTGGGAGCCACCCTCATGGCCCGCATCGTGGCGCAGGAGATGGCGGCACAAGGTATCCTGGCCGACCATATCCTGCAAAATGCCGATTTGCTGGTCAATCCGACCTCGGTGGATTTCGGGAAAGCCTATACCGGTCAACAGCTGGTGCGCGAAGTCTCCGTTTCGGGTTTCGATTTGACTCCGGCCGACGGGACGGTCACGGTTACGGCCTCGGAGGGTTTCGAGGTGTCGGCCGACAGGGACAATTACCAATCGTCGTTGTCGCTGAGCTATTCGGAGGGCAACCTCGATTATACCCGCATCTATGTCCGCACAACGGTTTCAGGCGCCGGTGAAGTGTCGGGAATGTTGTCGTTCACCAATGGCAATCATACCAAAGACATACCCCTGTCATGCACGGGAATCGAACTCTCCGGGGGAGAAGAGGTCGTTTTGCGGTGGCCGCTCGACAAGGACGACTCCTATATCCTCACCGGGCCGGCAATAGCCGTGCCGCAGAGTTGGAGCGAGATGACGGTGCAGCGATATGCTTCGCCCAATGCCAACACGGTTTGGCCCGACTGGTGCGAGTTTGTAAACGGCCAGCTTACCCAGCGCAACCTTATTGTCGGCGAGGTATGGCCGGCCGGTGAGATAGATGAGGTGTCGACCCGGTACATACAGTTCGGTATTACGGCTTCCGAGGGCACGGTCCTGCATATCGACTCGATCGGTCTCTATGTGTGCGGTGCCGGCGGTAGCGGCATGCGCTGCCGCATCTCATACTCGACACAACCCGACTTCGCCGATGCCACTTCGATAGCCGAGCTCACCTCGGCCATGACGGCCAACACGATGTATGCCATACAATACCAGCCCGTCGTGGAGTTGCAGGCCGGCGAGACGTTGCTCCTCCGGGTTTATCCCTGGTACAGTTCACAGGCTACCGGCAAGACGATATGCCTGAGTCACGTCACTCTGCACGGTGTCGCCTCTTCGGCTTCGGCCATATCCGAGACGACTGTCCCGGGTGCGACTTTGGCGCGGACGCTCTATTATGACATTTGCGGAACCCTTTTGCCTGTCGTCCCTGAGCATGGCATCTATTTCAAGAAAGAGATTTATTCCGACGGGACAAACCTCGTGACCAAACTCATTCGATAACTCCATACAACAAATACACGCTTAAATTTTTACTCCATGAAAAAATGTGCTTTTGGGTGGCAGCTACTTCTGCTGGCTGTCATGACGATGCCCCTTGCGGCATCGGCGGCTTCCGGCGAATGGTATATCCACTGGCCACTCGATGAAGGCGTGGCTGTCCACACGGCTACGCGTAGCGACAAGTCGCTCTTTGCCTATGACATGAATGCTACCGGCAGTAATGTCCCCTATTTTGCCATGCGGGAAACCAACGGCATCAAGTTTACCCAATTCCAGCCGGTGACACAAAGCTCATCGCCCACCGAGAATGATAAGATAACGTTCACGTTCAAACCGCAAGTGGGTGTGACCTTTACCCCGACCCGGGTTTCGCTCGATGGTTGCCGATATGGCACGAGCGGCGGCAAACTCGATATTTATTTGGTATGTGGCGACCAGCGCATCAATTTGGTAAAGGGGGCGAATCCCAATCGCAATGACGACACGTCGACCTATTCCTTCGATGTCTCTTCCATTACCAACACCACCGAGGAGATGACGGTCGAAATTTATCTATACGGTTTGGCGGCCAACAAGCAGGTGGGGTTGGCCAATATCAAGGTCGCCGGGACATTCGAGGGTACCCCCGAAAGTGTGCCGGTATATGGTATCTCGGTGCAAACCAATCTGCCCGATGCCGGAATTATCAGGCAGGCGCCCGTGGGTGATTCCTTCAACGAAAATACCCAGATAGCCCTCGAAGCCGTTGCGAATTTCGGTTACAGGTTCCTCAACTGGACCAATGCTGCGGGCGACGTGGTGGCCGAAACGCCGGCATTTACCCACACGTTGACGGCCGATGCCGCATTCACGGCCAACTTCGAAACGGTAAACATCTATACTCTGGACCTGACCATCGACGGGGCTCCCGATTATATGGTCTCGCTCTCCGACGAAGGGACGATGGTCGATGGCAAGCGCATGTATGAAGAGGGAACAGCGTTGCAATTAAATGCCACGTCGGGCGTGATTTATACCTTTACCAATTGGGAAAATGGCGCGACCTCCTCGACCCGGACCATGAAATTGACCGAAGACGCGAGCCTTACGGCCGTGTATAGCCATGTGCCGTTTATTTGTGGCTGGGATTTTTATAAGGCCGGTTCGGGAAACCGTGCAGGCGACATTTACAACGACTCGCAGAATGCCGGCATGCTTGTCTTGCGCAAAGCCGACGGAACCACCGGAACCTGGCTCGACCGCAGCGCTTTGAGCAGCAATCCTACCTACGAGAACCGCTACGCCATCGTGAATTGGAAACCTCTGGCCGACCGCTACTATTATGAGGCTTCGTTCTCGACGAAAGGATATTACAATATCCATATACAGTCGTCCATGTTGCTTTCGTTCAACGGCTATTCGGTGCAAAAATTGCAGTATTCGCTCGACGGTGAGACCTATAAGGATTTTGGCGAGATAAATATCGTCAATCCCAAAGTCTGGTATGACGACGACAGTGCCTTGCCTGCCGAAGCCGAGAACCAGGAAAAGATCTATGTGCGGTGGATTCCCGATTATGATTCGCCGCTGGTGGGTACCGAAACGACAAGCGACGGAACGGCCATGTCGGGCATCTATGTCCTGGCCGACCAACTCCTCGAAGACGATTCCGTTGCACCGCAACTCCAATCGTCGATTCCCGCTGCCGACGCTGTCGATATTACGGCCGACGGCTCTATCGTGCTCAATTTCGATGAAATCGTGAAAGAAGGCACGGGCAACTGCACCCTCAATGGCCAAGTGCTCGACGATGTCACGTTTAGTGGCGCGACGGTTATTTGCCGGTACCACAATCTCGACTATAACACCCTCTACACGGTGAATATCCCTGCCGGAGCCATTGTCGACCGTTCGGGAAATGCTTTTGCTGGCACCTCTTTCTCTTTCACGACCATGAACCGTCGCCAACCCGAAGCCCGTCTTTTCGATGCCGTGGTGGCACAAGACGGTAGCGGCGATTATGCCACGCCGGCCGAAGCCATCGCTGCGGCACCGGCGGGACGCACTTCGCCCTGGCTCATCTTTATTAAAGAAGGTTATTATAAAGGACACATCGAGATACCTGAAAACAAACCGTATATCTATCTTATCGGGCAGGACAAGGAAAAGGTGACCATCACCGACGATGTGCTGTGTGGGGGCGACAATGCCGTGCACGTCAGTGTGGGGGCGTCGGTAGTATGCCAGGCCTCCGACTTTTACGCCGAGAACATATCGTTTGAGAACGAATACGGTGTCGTGCAGAATAACGGCCCGCAGGCTCTGGCCATGTTCTCTAATAATGACCGTATCTGTTTCTACAACTGTAAGTTGCGCAGTTATCAAGATACCTATCTTACCTCGACCAAGGCTGTCGATGACCGTCACTATCTGAAAGATTGCTTTATCGAAGGCGCCGTGGATTTTATTTATGGTGGAGGTGACGTTTATTTCGACGAGTGTACGCTGAATATCGTGCGCACTTCCGGCGGGTATATCGTGGCGCCTTCGCATTCGCCTGCGACAAAGTGGGGGTATGTGTTCTACCGCAATCGGATTACGGCACCCACCCGTCCCACGACGGCAACCGATGTCTGGTTGGGGCGTCCCTGGCACGACGCATGCAAGACGGTATTCTTGTATACCTGCTCCGAAGTTACCATTCCGGCCACCGGCTGGTACGAAAGCATGGGAACGATTCCGGCCATATTTGCCGATTACAAGACGACCGATGCCGAGGGTAATCTGCTCGACCTGAGCAATCGTCGCGACACATATTATTATGTCGACGACAGCGGGCAGAAAATTTATGGAAAGGCCAAAAATGCGCTTACCGATGAGGAGGCCGCGACATATACCTATGCCAATGTGTTGAACGGCAGTGACTACTGGAATCCTCGGGAACTGATGGAGGCTGTCGATGTTCCCGAGGGGCTCTCCTTCACGGCCGACGACAAGCTCTCCTGGACGGCTGTCGACTATGCCATGTGCTATGTCGTGCACTGCAACGACCGGGTAGTGGGCTTTACCACGGAACCTTCTTATGCGCCTGAACAACTCTCCGATACCGACGTCTATCGCGTGCAGGCCGTCAACGAGTATGGCAGTCTGGGACAACTCTCCGAGCCGCTCTCGAAAAGTTCTTTTTGCGCACCGGCCGTTGCCGATGATGCTTTCTCGATGTTGAGTGTCGAGGGGGGCGTGACTTTCCGGGGTATCCTCCCGGGGGCGCAGGTCGAGGTTTTCACCCCCGGCGGAATGATTCTCCTGTCGCGGGTGGCCACGGCGTCCGACCTTACCGTGCAGCTTCCCTTGCGCGGTGTCTATTATGTGCGTGTAAACGGTCTTACTCGGGCTTTCGTCTATTGAACAGCCTCACGATCTGACATTGAAAAAAGCTCCCACCCTGTCGAGGGTGGGAGCTTTTTGTTTCCTCTCCGGAGCACCGGTTTGGGAACCTTTAATAGGCGAGAATATTCCACAAATCGCGTATGCGCTGTTCGGGGTTCCATTTCCCGTCGAAGGCCCAAGGCGCTGTGATGCCGTGGAAAGCGGGAGCCCCTTCGGCATCTTGCAGGTTGTCGTTCAGCCAGCCGCTGTTTCCCCCTTCACGATAACAGCCATAGTAGTAGGTGCGTTGTCCCCAAGGGCAGGGGTCGAGCACTTTGTCGGTGTAGGCATAACCGATGTTGTTGTCGAGAATCTTGTCCGACATGCGGCAATGTATGAGGAAGAATTGCGAGTCGTGGTGGTAGCGGCCGAGAACGGTGGGCGACTGGGCGTCGAAGTAGGAGTTGGTGATGACCAGTTTCTTGTTTTTGTCGCCTCTGCCGTCGTGCCAGATGATGGCTCTGCCGTCGCCATAAAAGCGGCAACGTGTGGCGTAGCACCAGCCGCGCGGACAGAGAAAATCGACACCGGGACACCGCAGGTAAAGGTCGGCGTGATAGTACATGCCGTCACCGCCCCGGGCCCAAAGGGCGAGGGCGTCGTTGCCGTCGGCCCATACGTTGCAGTTGATGATGATGGTGCGGGTGGCGCGTCCGAAGATGGCCATTTGGTGGGTTGTCGTCTTTTCGACGGTCGTGCCATAGTTGTTATACACGGTCAGCCCGCTGATGACGCAGTCATCGGCGCCTTCCTGCAACACGATGACGCCGTTGCCCACGGGTTTGCCGTTATACTCCTTGATGGTGCGGGTCTGGGCGGTCTCGGCGTAGACGATGACGGTGCTGTCGCGTTGTTCGCCCACCAATACGATGTTGGGGCGGTCGATGATGACTTTCTGGTTATAGGTCCCTTTCCGAATCAGCACCTTGAAAGGAATCGACTCGTCGGCCGGGGCTTTTTCCAGTGCGGCTTGTATGCTTTCGCCCGGATTGACAATGATGTCGAACCGGCTTCTGTCGATGGTCGGCCAGCGGTACATGTCGATGAGGCCGGTTTCGTTGGCGCCCGGTGTGTCGAGGCTCACGGGAACTTTGTTTTGGGGGTCGTTCTTGTCGGCCCAACGGTCGTAGAGCTCATACAGTTCGGCCGGACGACCGTTGTACCAGCTGTATCCCATGCGGCGTTCATACCCTATTTCTTCGAGTCGGCGGCGGGGTATGCCGTCGCGGTCGCATACATAAGGCTCGCTATATATCAGGTCATAGTACCGGGCCCATATCGGAGCGGCTTGCGGGTCCTTGACCAGTTGGGGCGTGCGGCCTTCTGCGTTTCTTCCCCAACGCTCATAACGGAGCCCCGTGAGTTTATAGCTGTCGAACCATCTCATGGCGCCGTGAACGGCTGCCTTTATTCGGGCGTCGGGGTGAGGCAGCGACATGAGCAGGGCCACGATGTGGGCGCTTTCCTGGGCACAGTACGATGGTAATTCGTAGGCGCGGGCCGAGGCGGGTTTCAAGGTCACGTTGTCGTATTGTTGGCACCAGACGGTCGGTTTGCCGTCGACCGTGATTTGCGTGGCAAGAATACACTCTATGCCTTTGTCGAAAGCCTGCTTGATGCGTTTGCGCAGCGATTTGTCGGTCAGCCCCTTGTCATAGGGTTGTTGCTCGGTCATGATGCTGCGCAGCAATTCCAGGGTGTTGACCATGGCGTCGTCGTTGAATGTGATGTGGTATTGATACCCCCGTTTTTCGGGCCAGAATTGCGGCCAGCCGCCGTTTTCATACTGTCCGCTGAGCAGATATTCGACTCCCGCCCTGAAAGCGTCGCGATAACGGGTCTCTTTTGTTTCCCGGTAGAGGCGGGCCAGATAGGTCATTTGCGAGGTCGTGGCGTTGTTGTCGATGGTGGAGTCGTTGCGACGGCTTTTCTCCTTGATGACCGCTGCGAGTTCTTCTTGGCTCATGTCGCGGGTCATGTCGATGTTTTTGGGCCACCCTCCTGTGCATCGTTGGTAGGCGATTATCTGGTCGCCGATGCGGCGGGCTTCTTCGGTCTTGAAAAATGCCGGGTCTTTCTCCCGCAGGGAGATTTTTCTCCCGGGAGGTTGTGCGGTGGCCGGGGCAAATACCAGTAGGGCACACAGCAGATTTACAGCCAGACAAATCTTTTGAATGTTTGAGTGGGGTTTCATGGTAAAAGCGATTTTTATTTCAGCAATTAGATGCCTGTCATGCCCCAAAGTTTAATCGGAGGCATTTTTTTATGTCGTTTTTTGAGGACGGGGGGAGGTGAGGTCGTGTGTCACGATTGCGGCTCTTTGCGCAGAATGGTATGAGGGTGGTCGGTGAGAATGGCGGCCAGGTCGGAAAAAGAGCTGTAATAAGTCCCGTAAAAGCGACGGGTGCGTGCCAGTGTGTATAATTCGACGACTGCCTCCTTCATGCCTTCGACCGAGCGCCGGTCGGCTCGACTTGGCGAGGTAAGTATGCGTGTGCCGAAGTGGGCATGGAGTTGTTCCTTGATGGTCTCACTGTCGGTTGCCAGGTAAAAGTGCGTGTCGGCATCGTTTTGTACCTCTTGCTCCATTTGTTGCAGGAAGAGGGTGGCCGGGCTTTCGGCGATGGCGACGGTGTTGTCGGTGCGGCGAATGTGCAACCCGATGGTGTTGGCGGGGAATGTCGAGCAGCGGCGTTCGATTTCGGCGGCGATTTCATCGGTAGGCACGAATAGCTCCCTGAATAAATGATTGTCGGTTGGGAAGAAGGATAATCCGCTGGCGATGAGTGATTTCCCGCTGGATACGAGCGACACCGTCTCTTCGGGCCGGTCGAGCAGGGCGGGCAAGCAGGTATCGTCGAGCCGAGGGGCAAAATGCCGCCGCTGGTATATCGAGGGGAGATAAAAGTTCCTTTTCAGCGGTACGTTATATTTTACGAGGGCATCGAAGCGACTGCATTCGGTGAGGTTGATGGCGTGGCCCAAGGGGCGAAACAATGCGTGGAAAGGAGCATTCAGGTCTTTGTTTCTCAACCAGATGACATCGAGACCCATTTCCGTGGCCCGAGCCAGAGCATATCCCGCCGCAATGGCACGCATGCGGTTGGCCAATCCTCCCAGCGGGACGAGTGTGATTTTCTTCTCGACGGTCATGGCGTCTTTTTTTCTGTATTGTTTTTGCGGCGGCGCAACCACGAGAACCATTCGCTCCACTTGTTGAACTCCTTGCGGTACATGATACCGACGCCCTGCGTGGTGAGTGCCGATTTCACATAGTAGTTCTTGTCGTTGTAATGGTTGTAGGCTTTGAGCCGAATGTTGCCGCTTTTGTTCAAGAGGTATTCGAGGTCGAAGTCGCCGATGAAGGTGTTGTTGTTGACGTCATTGTCGCGGTAACCGATGTTGCCGTTGATGATGAGCCGGTTGTTGAGCAGCTGGCTCGACAGGGCCACTTCCACTTCCACGTCGGAGAAGTCGCCTTTCTCGCTGCGCAGGTTGGTGCCGATGTTGATGTTTTCGTTGATTTGTCCCAACAGGTTGTTGAGCTGGCTCGAAAGTGCCGACGAGGCCACCGATACCAGTTCGTTGTTGTTGGTCTGTCCCACGTTCATGTAGTCGGGCGTGTAAAATTTGTTGAGGGCGAGCAGGTAGATGATTTGCCGGTTGACCATGTCGTCGGAACTGATAATACTGCGTATCCGGCGGTCGATGTCTTGCGTGACGGTGGGGAAGTCGAGGTCGAACCGGAATTCGGGTTGTTGCAGATTGCCGGTGAGGTAGAGCATGGCCCGCACGGGTATGGTCGTGCGGTTGAGGTCGGGTTCGGTGGCAAAACTTTCGTCAAGGTCTTCGAGGTTGGCCGTGAGGGCATAGTAGGCTTCGATGTTGAGCCCGGCATTTTGCGGGGCGCCCGAGAAAGAGATGCTGCTGCCGGTTTTTATGATAAAGTCCTTGGTGATGAGGTCTTGCAGGCTGAAATTGTAATTTCCCTTGTCGACGGTGTAGGTGCCATACAATTTCATGTCGGAGAAGGTGTTGTATTCGAGCCGTATGTTGCCGCTGCCTGTGGCGTGTATCATGTCGCCGGTTGCGGGGTCCATGAGCAGGTTCATCGACATTTGCGGATTGACGTCGATTTGCAGGTTGAGCGAAAGTAGGTGTGACGATGTCTCGGGCAATACGATCGGTCGGGGCCTCTCTTCTTGGAGCGTGTTTTTGTTGGGGTTCCGGGAGCGGTCGACGAAGGTGATGAATTGGTACTCTTCGGCTTCGGCGTTGTCGGAGAGTACAAACGTGAATTTTGACCGTTCGTTGGTCATCATGTTGATGTCGATACCTGTATATTGCGTGTTCCCTTCGATGCTTACCGAGCCGCTGCCGTAGACTTTTCCGTAGTAGACATCGTTGTCTTTTTCGGTCGTGTTGTAGACCAGCATGTCGTTTATGTCCGATGCATTGAGGACGTATTCGATGTTTTTGAAGTTTTTGTGCCGCATGATGCCGTTTACCCGTCCCAGGTGGTTGTCTTCTCCCGCCAGTGTCATGTTGTCGATGATGATGGCGTCGGGGGTAAGGCGTATCGAGTCGGAGATGTAGAAACGGGTGTTGAGGTAGTCGATGCCGAATCCGAATCGGTCGACATAGGCCGAGCCTTTGACGTTCAGGGCTTTGAAGCGCCCGTAGAAATTGATTTTACCGGTAGCATGGCCGTCCACGTCTTTGAGAATCTTTTCGGTGAACGGATTGAGAAATGCCAAGGAGATGTGCCGGGCATCGAAGTGCAGGTTCAGGGAGTCGCGGGTGGGGAAGATATAGCCGTCGACCCGAGTGTCGGGGTATCCATCTTGTGAGACGGTTCCTTTGAGGAGAATGCCTCGGTTCTCATTGTCCCAGCGGCTGAACAGGTGCAGGTCGCCAAATTCTGCGTGGTTGTAGGAGAAATCCTTGACCGAGAACTCTTTGGTGCTGAGACGGGGCGTGCCGTTGAGCAGGTCGGCAACGACAATGTCGCCGGTGGCTTGCCCGCCGAATACGACGTTTTTCAGATTGAGGGCTTCGAAGATGTAGTCGAGGCTGAGGTCGTTGAGGGAGAGGTTGAGCATGTCCGAAGGCTCTTTCGATACCGTGCCGTCGATATGCAGGTATTGTTCTTTGTGGCGTACTTCGATGCGTCCGATGCGTCCTTTGCCTTCGGCAATGTCGATGGTGGCCGGGAGAATTTGCCATATCGAGTCTCCGATGATGACTTGTGTGGGCAGCACGTCGATGTGGAGTCCGACGGTGTTGTCGCTGTCGAGGAGACGGGCGCAGGTACTTATCTCACCGCAGAATGTGGTGTCGCCGTTGTTGCTCCAATTGATGCGGGACAAGATGTTGTTGCCTTTTATGTCGGTATCGAAGGAGATACCGGTAAACTGCCCCTTTTTGTTGTAGGTCTGTGTGCGCAGGGCAAGACTCATGAGGGAGTCTTTGCTGTCGATGTGTACTTCGTTGTTGTAGAGGTGTTTGGTGTTGAACATGAGATCGGGGGCATCGACGCGTAGTCCCAGCTTTTGGCTCTCCCCGTCGAAAAATCCCGATATTTGCATGGGCTCTTGCAAGGTGACCGGCAATTTCAAGGTCGAGGAGAGTTCAACGCTGTTCTCGACCACGAATCCATAGCGGAAGTTGTTGTTTCCGTCGGACGGTTTCCCTTTTTTGTCGGCCTTTCCGGTGGGTAAGTCGGGCAAGTAACGGGAGAGTAGTCCCATAAACTGTTCTTTGAGTTGTTTGAAAGAATAGTTGCCTTCGATGCCGCCGTTGATGAGGTCGGAGGTGATGTGCAGCCGCTTGATGCTGTCGTTGTTCTCGGCCGTAACGGTGAATTCTCCTGTCGAAAATGTTTCACCCTCGTTTTCGAAACTCAGCGTGTCGATGACGATTTCGCCTTCGATATTGTCGATGTGGTCTCCGTAGAAGTTGCTGGTGACGTTGAAACTGGTGGTCGATTGTGCATATTGCGGGGCCAGATTCAATTCGCCCAGTTTTATGTCTTGTCCCTCGGCAAAGACTCTTATCACGGGGCGGGCGTCGAAGAGGTCGAGCATGCCGATGAGGTGCAATTTGCCGTTAGGGTCGTTGATTGATACGATGCCGTCGTAGTTGGTGTCGTTGTAATTGCCGCTGAGGACAATGTTGTGGTAGGTATATCCTTTGAAATCGACGTGGTCGATATTGCCTTCGATACGACCCCACAAGCTGCCGCCGCGGGTTTGCTGGTTGAGGTTGAGTTTGATGTCGAGGCCGACATTTCCCAAAAGCGGCTCGATGGCAAAAAAACGGCCTATTTCGAAATCGGGTGTTCTCAATTCCCCGTCGAGGGTAAACACGTCGATGCGTCCTTCGGCCAAGATGTCCATGCCGACATGTCCTTGTATCTCTCCCAGTTCACAAGAGAGAGTTCCATTGGCGTTCAGTCCATCAGGACTCTTGTCTATTTCTCCCTCAAATTGCCAATGCCCCATCGGTGTGAAGCGCTGGGCGAGAGCCGGGCGTTCGGGCAGAATCTCTTGCAACAGGCGGGGCAATACGGTGGGGCTTGCCTGCAACTCTTCTATTTTCCCCGAGAAAATAGTCTTCCCGGGTCGGGCGAGATGGCTTGCCGATGCCTCGGCCGAGAGGGTCAGGTCGCCTTTCCCGTAGTTGATGCGCAAATTCCCGGTAAGGTTGTCGGGCGTACCGCGCAAATGGGTCTCTATGGCCATGGCCGTAGAGACGTTTTTCAGCCGGGGTACGAAGGCACCCAGGTCCGAAAGCGTGATGTATGAATCTTGTATCTGTATGTCGATGTTGCTGTTATGGAAAAAGTCGCGTGGCCTGTCATACGACAACAGGTCGGTCGATGTCTTTTCCATCAGTATGTCGGTATGGGGTAGTGTGATTCTGAAATTACTCAGCACGACATTCTCCCTGTTGCCGATGAGTTTGGCTCCGAATTTGCGCAGGGAGAAACCCGATTTCTCCTCGAAACTGATTTTCCGAATGTTTATGTTGATAGAGTCTCTTTCCAACGATTTGAGGGAGACCGTTGCCAGGAAGTCGCTTACAGCGACATGGTTGGGGTCGAAAAGCCCGGCGCCGCGGGGTGCTTCGGAGTGCACGTCGTAGCGCAACGTTCCACGGCGGGCGAGAATGGTGTTGATTTGAGAATGAAGGTCGATGGCCGACGTCCCCTCTTTTTTGAATCGGTCGAGAATAAATTGCAGGTTGAGGGGGGCGTCGGGCGTCTCGCGTTGCAGCGAAACCTCAAAATCATAGAGTTGTACGGTCGTGAAGACAAGCCGCCTTTGCAACAATTCCTGCAACGCCACGCCTGCGATAAGCCGTTGGGCATGGAGCAGCGTGTCGCCTTGGTTGTCGTACAGGCAGAGGTCGGAAAGCTCGATTTTGTTGAACGGGAATACATGGCTGGCACCAATGGTGAGTCGGGTGCCGAGCAGGCTCGATAGCTCGTCTTCGCCCCAGCGGGTTATTTTTTGCTGCACCGAGGGTATGTTCAGCAACAGGTAGGCGGCTGTTACCGAGACGATAAATATTGTCAATAGGCTGACAATAAATATTTTGATGAGCCTAAATAGATATTTCATACACCAATCAAGGACAAATTTATGATTTTTCGCAGAATAAATAAGTATATAATTCTTTTTTATTGTGTAATTTCGCCTCACAAAAAAATAGCGTATGAGTATTACCGTTTTAGGCATAGAATCATCGTGCGATGATACCTCGGCTGCCGTTATCCGCGACGGAGTGATGTTGTCAAACGTCATCGCCTCGCAAGCCGTGCACGAGGCATTCGGCGGAGTGGTTCCCGAGTTGGCGTCGCGTGCCCATCAGCAAAATATAATCCCCGTGGTATCCGAAGCGATTCGCCGGGCGGGAATCGACAAGTCGTCGCTCGATGCCTTGGCCTTCACGCGTGGCCCCGGTCTCATGGGGTCGTTGTTGGTAGGAACCTCCTTTGCCAAGGGGTTTGCTTCGGCCCTCGACATTCCGCTCATCGACGTCAATCACTTGCAGGCCCATGTCATGGCCCATTTCATCGACGTCGAGGGAGAGGAAAACCGTCACCCGGCGTTCCCCTTTATCTGTCTGTTGGTCTCGGGCGGCAATTCGCAAATCATTCGGGTCGACAGCTATAAACAGATGACCGTTTTGGGACAGACCATCGACGACGCTGCCGGCGAGGCATTCGACAAGTGTGCCAAGGTGATGGGACTCGGCTATCCCGGTGGCCCTGTGGTCGACCGCCTGGCCAAGGAGGGTGACCCGAAAGCCTTCCATTTCAGCAAGCCCCATATCCCGGGATATGATTACAGTTTCAGTGGGCTCAAAACCTCGTTTCTCTACCTCCTGCGCGATGAGTTGAAGAATAACCCCGATTTTGTCGAGCAGCGCAAGAATGATTTGTGTGCCTCGTTGCAGACAACCATCGTGGACATTTTGATGGACAAGCTGCGTCGGGCCGTCAAGGATACCGGCATCAAGGAGGTCGCCGTTGCCGGAGGCGTTTCGGCCAATTCGGCGGTCAGAGGCGCTTTCCAGGACCATGCCGCGCGTTATGGGTGGAACGTCTATCTGCCTCGCTTCTCATTTACGACCGACAATGCCGCCATGGTGGCCATTACCGGTTACTACAAATATATCGACAAGGATTTTTGCTCCATCGACCTGCCTCCTTTCGCCCGGGTGGAGCTGTGAAAAACAGAAGATGCCATGCATGTAGAAGTGATTGCCATCGGCGACGAGCTGCTTATCGGTCAAGTAACCGATACCAACTCGGGGTGGATTGCTCGTCAGCTCAACCATGTGGGTTGGGAACTGACCCGGGTTACCTTGGTGCGCGACCGCGGTGACGAAATAAAACAAGCCGTGTCGGCGGCCTTTTCCCGGGTATCGGTCGTGTTGATGACCGGCGGACTGGGCCCGACCAAAGACGATATTACCAAAAAGACCCTCTGTGAACTTTACGGCTGTGCCATGCACCGCGACGAAAAGGTGCAGGCCATGAACGACGAACGGTTTGCACACAAGGGTTTCACGATGAATGCCTTGACTCGTGACCAGGCATGGGTGCCCGATGCTTGCACGGTGATATACAATCCTGTGGGGACGGCTCCCGTCATGTGGTTCGACCGCGACGACAAGGTGCTGGTCTCGATGCCCGGGGTTCCCTCGGAGATGCAGTATGCCGTCACTCATGGCGTGTTGTCGCGCCTGAGAGAACGGTTCTGCGACCATGCCTCGGTGCATCACGCCACCTGTTTGGTAAAAGGGTACACCGAGTCGGGTTTGGCGATTGTCCTCACCGATTTTGAGAACGAATTGCCCGAAACGGTGCATTTGGCCTACCTCCCCAAACCCGGGGTCATACGGCTGCGCCTTACGGCGACTGGCGGTGACGATAAGGAAGTAGCCACCCTTCTCGACGCGCAATTCCAGAAACTCCTGGCCATACTGGGAAGCCATGTCTTTTGCAAGGAAGATGCCTCTTTGGCCGGTGCATTGGGGCTTATCTTGCAGGAACGGAACCTGACCATCGCCACGGCCGAGAGCTGCACCGGCGGCAACATCGCCCACGAGATAACGTTGGTTCCCGGTTCTTCGGCCTATTACAAGGGCAGTGTCGTCTCTTATGCCAATGAGGTGAAGGAGTCGTTGCTGGGAGTCTCGCCGCGAACCATTGAGCAATATGGCGTGGTGAGCCGTCAGGTTGTCGAAGAGATGGCCCGGGGGGTACAACGTCTGTTGCATACCGATTGTGCCATAGCCACATCGGGTATTGCCGGCCCCGACGGCGCCACCCCGGGAAAGCCCGTGGGAACCTTGGCATTGGCTGTGGCCTGCGGCGACAAGGTCGTTTCGACCCGGATAACGGCCGGTACCCAGCGCGAACGCAACATCGAGCGTTTCACGCATACGGCCCTGCTGCACATGGTCGATTTGCTCCACCCCTGACGAGGTGCGAGGGCTCGTTTCGTGGGAGAAAAACAATTTATTTGAAAGAATTTACGAATAAAATTTGGAGGGTATTTTCAAAATCGCTTACTTTGCACTCTGTTTTGTAAACACCCCTCGGAAATAATAAAAATAGATACAGAGATGTCGAAGATTTGTCAAATTACGGGAAAAAAAGCCATGGTTGGCAACAATGTATCCCACTCGAAAAGACGTACCAAAAGAAGATTTAACGTCAACTTATTTACGAAGAAGTTCTATTGGGTAGAACAAGATTGCTGGATCAACTTGCGTATTTCAGCTGCCGGTCTCCGCACCATCAACAAAATCGGTTTGGACGCAGCCCTCAAACAGGCAGCCAGCAAAGGTTATTTGAACGCTTAAATATAAGAGGACCTGAACATGGCAAAGAAAGCAAAAGGTAATAGAGTACAAGTAATTCTCGAATGCACCGAACAGAAAAATAGTGGTCTGCCCGGCATGTCGCGTTATATTACCACCAAAAACAGAAAAAACACCACTGAGCGTTTGGAGTTGAAAAAATACAACCCCATTTTGAGAAGAGTAACCATTCACAAAGAAATCAAATAATTAAGGACCCATGGCAAAGAAAACCGTCGCATCGCTTCAAAAAGGTGAGGGCCGTACCTATTCTAAGGTGATTAAAGTTGTGAAATCGCCCAAGACCGGAGCCTATGTGTTCCAAGAAGAAATGGTGCCCAATGACAAAGTAAACGAAGCTCTCGCCAAATAAGAGAGACTCTCGATAGTTACAGAGAAAAGGCAGCGCAATCGCGCTGCCTTTTCTGTTATCTTGTGGAAGTGAGAGGGGGGCTTCCGGCTATTTACTACCCTGTCGTGGTCGCTGATGAGGTCTGAAATCCACAATCAAGAGCCCATGATAGCTTCCCCATGGGGCTCATATAGCAAAACCGCAATCGATGTGAGAGGCGTTTATGAGTGTCTCATTCTTTGTGGAGACGCATATTGCAACCCCTCTTTCTTTGAATATCATTTGCCGGATAAATAAAAAATCGGATAGGCGCGCGACGGTTGTCGGGGCATATCCGATTCTTATTTTCCCAACCGAAAATAATCAGGCTACGAACAAATAGAGGTAGATGACTGCGGCCGGAGTGGCGAGGAGTACGCTGTCGAGCCGGTCGAGCAGTCCGCCGTGGCCGGGCAGTATTTGCCCCGAGTCTTTTACTTTCAACGTCCGTTTCAGCAACGACTCGCACAGGTCGCCCCATGTCGAGAAGATGGCGACAACGGCACTCAGACCTATCCATTGCGACAAGCTGAGGAATGAGCATTGGGTCGACCATACCCAACCGGCTGCCAAAGTGAAAATTACACCCCCGATAAATCCTTCCCAGGATTTCTTGGGCGAGATGCGCTCAAAGAGACGGTGTTTGCCGAGCAGGCTTCCCACGACGTAAGCCCCGGTGTCGTTGAGCCATATAAACGTGAAGAAGGCGATGACCATCAGCGCGTTGTAGGGCATCAGGAGATATTGCGGTTCGAGGGGCGGGTAGGCGATGTAGCTGAGCAGACCCAAAGGCAATGCCACATAAATCTGTCCCATCAGCGAGAGGCTCAGCGATTTTATGGGGTTCTCTTCTTTGAGGTAGAGCCGCACGATGAATGTGTAGAGCAGGTAGATGATGTAAGGGCTGAACAGGTAGATGCCCGGTATCCCGGGCTGCATGTTGGGCAGGAGAAAGAGTAAGCCAACCAAATAGGTGCCGCCCAATATGTCGGCGTATAGGGTCCAGCGGGAGACATTCCCGTTGACAAGACGGTAAAATTCGAGCAGGCAGAGGATTGTGGTGATGAGAATGAGCCCTCTGAACGATACTTGACTGAACCATGTCGCGCCTAAAATGACGGCGACAAACAAAACTCCGGTAATGGTGCGGGTAATGAGATTTTTCATGGTACCTTGTTTTGTGGGTTTGACGATGATATAAAAACTACCGCAGCACGCCATACATGGGCGTGCTGCGGTAGAGGTGGTTACTGTGCTTTGTCTTCTTCGGGAAGAGTCGTGTCTTCGGCTTTCGTTTCGGTGTGGCTGTCTGCGGCATAGCCGTTGTCGGCTTTCGTTGCCGAAGCAGAAGATTCCTCTTCTTTCTCTTGTGCTTCCTTGTTCTTTTCTTCGATGGCTTTTTGAGCCTCTTCGTTCACTTTGAGAATCTCTTCGCTGCGCGAAGCCCACGGCCGTTTGCCGAAAATCTGCTCTACGTCCTCGGTGAAGATGACTTCGCGTTCGATGAGTACCTGCGCCAGTCGGGCGTGGCCGTCGGCATGTTCGAGCAGAATTTTCTTGGCTCGCTCGTATTGCTCGTTGATGATGCGGCTCACCTCTTTGTCGATGATGCGGGCGGTCTCTTCGCTATATGGTTTGGTGAAGCCATATTCTTGGCCGGTGGAGTCGTAGTAGGAGAGGTTGGGCAGTTCGTTGCTCATGCCGAAGTAGGCAACGATGGCATAGGCTTGCTTGGTCACCCGTTCGAGGTCGTTGGCGGCACCGGTTGAGATGCGGCCGATGAACAATTCTTCGGCGGCGCGACCGCCCAATGTGGCGCACATCTCGTCGAGCATGGCCTCTTTGGGGGTGATTTGCCGTTCCTCGGGCAGGTACCAGGCGGCACCGAGCGCTTTTCCGCGAGGGACGATGGTCACTTTTACCAAGGGGTTGGCATATTGCAGGAACCAGCTCAGGGAAGCATGGCCGGCCTCGTGTATGGCGATGGCGCGTTTCTCTTCGGCCGTGGTGATTTTTGTCCGTTTTTCGAGTCCGCCGATGATGCGGTCCACGGCGTCCATGAAGTCTTGTTTCTGAACCCATTGCTTGTGCTTGCGGGCGGCGATGAGGGCGGCCTCGTTGCACACGTTGGCGATGTCGGCTCCCGAGAATCCGGGAGTTTGGCGGGCGAGCAGGTCGATGTCGACCGAGTTGTCGATTTTTACGCCGCGCAGGTGCACTTTGAATATCTCTTTCCGGTCGTTCAGGTCGGGCAGTTCGACATAGATTTGGCGGTCGAAACGTCCGGCACGCAGCAGGGCTTTGTCGAGAATGTCGGCCCGGTTGGTGGCTGCCAGCACGATGATGCCGCTGTTGGTGCCAAAACCGTCCATCTCGGTCAGGAGTTGGTTCAGGGTGTTTTCCCGTTCGTCGTTCGAGCCCATGTTCGGATTGCGGCCGCGGGCACGTCCCACGGCATCGATTTCGTCGATGAAGATGATGCAAGGGGCTTTTTCTTTGGCTTGGCGGAAGAGGTCGCGCACCCGTGATGCGCCCACGCCGACAAACATCTCGACGAAGTCCGAACCCGACATCGAGAAGAACGGTACGTTGGCTTCTCCGGCCACAGCCTTGGCCAGCAAGGTCTTTCCCGTTCCCGGAGGCCCTACCAGCAAGGCTCCCTTGGGAATTTTTCCTCCCAGTTCGTTGTAGCGTTTGGGGTTGCGCAGGAATTCGACGATTTCTTCGACTTCCTGTTTGGCTTCGGAGAGCCCGGCCACATCTTTGAATGAGACTTTGGTCGCTCCTTCCTTGTCGAAGAGTTGGGCTTTGGCTTTGCCTACGTTGAAGACTCCTCCGCCGCCACCGCCACCGCCGCCCGACATGCGGCGCATGATGATGAACCAGAAGACAAACAGCAAGATGATGGGACCGAACGACCAGAACATGTCGCCGAAGTCGCTGCTCTTTTCATACCTGATTTGCGTGTTGAATCCCGTCTCTTCCTTCCATTTGCTCACCTCCTGGTTGAAGGTGGCGGCATCGGGTATGTTCACATACAGTTTGGGGGTACGACCCAGTTTCTGGGTGTCTTTTGTACCGAATACCTTTTGTGCCGTCGTGTCGGAGAGGAAGGCTTCGAGGTAGTCTTTATTGGTGTAGACGGTGATTTGCTTGATGCCTCCTTCGCGGGCGATTTGCTCAAACTCCGACCAGGTGACCTCTTTCGACGATGAGCCGTCGTTCATGTAATAGACACCTATGAGAGAGAGAGCTATGATGGCATACATCCAGTAGAGGTTAAACCGGAATGTCTTTTTATTTCCTCCTTGGGGGTTGTTGTTTCCCATAAAAAAGTGTGTGTGGGGGTTGGGTTAAAATGTCGTTTTGCTTATTTCAAGACAAAAATCATTCCACGTCGGGCAGTGCTGACAATTTGGCATCGTTCCACAATCCTTCGAGGTTGTAGAAGCGGCGGGGTTCGGGCTGGAACACATGCACATATATGTGCCCGTAATCGATGACAATCCACTGCGAGTTTTTGTAGCCGTCGTAGTTGAACGGTTTCACTCCGATTTTTTCGAGTGTCGTTTCTCTCACCGAGTCGGCGATGGCTGCCACTTGTGCGGGTGAGCCGCCTTGGCAGATGATGAAATACTGGGCCGATGCGGAGTCGATGTTCGTCAGGTCGACGGTAACGATTTGTTTGCCTTTTTTTTCTTGGATTCCTTCGATGATGGTTTGTATCAAATTTTGGTTTTCTTCCATGTAAATAATTATGCAAATTCTTTATTTGCAAAGATAAATCGAATTTCCAAACTGTGAATATCTTTCGCCGATTTAATCGAGATTTTTAGATATATTCTATCTCTTTGTTTATCTTTTTAAGGAAACAGCCGGTATATCTCTGTAAAATATTGTTACCTTTGCCTCACATAAATCATTTAATTCTTATTTCGTATGGAACTGAAAGGCCGTATCATTCAAGTCATGCCGTTGCAGAGCGGCATCGGCCAGGTGAGTGGAAAAGAGTGGAAAAAGCAAGAATATATCTTGGAAACCCAGGAGCAGTATCCGCGTAAGGTATGTTTCCAGTTGAGCGGGAATCGCATCGAGCAATATCCTTTGTCGGTGGGCGAGGAGGTTATTGTCAGTTTCGACCTCGAAAGTCGGGAGGCAAAAGGCCGTTGGTACACCGATGTGAGGGCTTGGAAGGTCGAGAAGGCCCAGCCGGCGGCACCGGCCGCAGGCGGCGACATCGTGCCTCCGCCACCTGTCGATTTTGCGCCCGATGACTCGACGAGCGATATGCCCTTCTGATGCGTTTGCTCGCGGCAGCAAAAAACGCCTCTCCGCATGATGTCGGAGAGGCGTTTTTTTGAGTCGATGGTGCCCGGTTTCGGCGGTTGTCGGGCCTGAACTATTCGGCCAACAGGTCGTTTTGCAGGTCGGGCAGCATCGGGGCGAGCTTCTGATATTCTTTGGTCGACAGCCATGCACTGAGGGCGTTTGCCTGCTCTATGTTGTGCAGGTCGCTGCCCAAAAATTCGATCATGCCGTTCTTGCACAGCCACCACGCCACCTCTTTGGCACCTTTGCCGTAGTAGCCGGCCAGCGAGAGAATATTCACCTGGAAGTGGCACCCGTTGTTGTGCAGGTGTTGATAGACGGCTTTGTCGGCGTGGTAATAGCGGTACCGTTCGGGGTGTGCCAAGACGGGTTGGAACCCTTTGAGCATGAGCTGGAAAAGGATTTCGTCGAGGTCGATGGGCGCCTGCATGAACGAGTTTTCGACCAGAAGGCGCTGCCCCGGCAGCGGAATAAAGGCCGATACGCCTTCTTGGAGCAGTGTCTTGAAATGCTGGTCCATGCGGTACTCGGCCGAGTATCGCATTTCGAGGTCGATACCCTCCTGTCTCAATTTTTCTTGGAGAATGTTGTAGGCGGCATCGATGCTCTCGCGGGTGTTTTCATAAATCTCGTCGATGACGTGCGGGGTGACAAAGATGCGGCTTATGCCCCAGGATTGCAGGGCACGGGCAAGAGCTACCGACGATTCGGGGTCGGGCGACCCGTCATCGATGCCGGGTAATATGTGCGCGTGCAGGTCGGTATGGTAAAACAGCCGGCCGGCTTCTTTCTCTTTATGAAACCATTTCATGAGATAGTCGTTTGGTTTTGGCGTGGGGCAAAGATATGTTATCGACACACTTAACCCCCTGAAATCATATACAAAGGTAATACAAAAGTGGTACCGAAACAAATTCGTGTGGCCGGTGGTGTTTTCTTTTTAAAGCCTTTCGACATGTCGGTTCTACGGCTTGCCAAAGCAATAGTATCAATACATGGGTGGCGGCTTTTCTGTAAAAAGAAGAAAAATATTTTTGTAAATCAAAAGTTATGCGTACATTTGCAAGCCATTATAAAAAATACGCACGTTTTACCACCGTGCTTTGATTTGTAAATATATAAAAAGATATACAATGAAAAAAGGAATTCACCCCGAGAATTATCGTCCGGTAGTATTCAAAGACATGTCGAACGATGAGATTTTTATTACCCGTTCCACGGTAGCTGCCAAAGACACTATCGAGATTGACGGTGTAACCTATCCGTTGGTAAAACTTGAAATCACCAGTTCTTCACACCCCTTCTTCACCGGTAAACAGAAACTGGTCGACACGGCTGGTCGCGTAGACAAGTTTATGAGCCGTTATGCAAAACACATGCAGAACAAAAAGAAATAATCTGTTCTTACCATAAAAACGAAGCGGGGCGAAACCGAAAAGTTTCGCCCCGCTTCGTTTTTCATTGTTGGCCTTTGATGAGAAAGCGTGTGTCCGCTTCTTGGGGGAGTGAAATGTTGCCGGGGTAGACCGGGGGCTCTTTTTCAGAACAGGCGCCCCGACTTGCGTACCCCGATTTGCAAGGCCCAGTTGTTGCCGACCAATGTCCCGCCGTCGGCTGCCGCACTGAGACCAAATCGCCAACCCTTCAATGCCTTTGGCGCATAATGGACTTCGAGCAATCCCGAGAATCCTTTTTCCATTTTTACATAGGGAACATATTGGTTACCCCAACCTCGTTGCAGGGAGGCCAAGAAACGGTAGTTGAACTCTCGGGTTATGTACCCGTCGATGCCGATGTGCAGTGCTTCTACACGGGAGCTCTTGAATCCCAGGTAGCCGTCGCCGTTGTAGCCGGGCGAGAGCAGGAGCGGATTGCCTATCGTGTGGCCGCGGTGTACCCAGCCGTTGTAGACGGCATGCCCATAATACCAGTCGCCGGCACTTACCTGTATAGGTATCTGTTGTGTCTTGTCATACAGGAAAGGCCCGCTTTGGTCGCGGGTTTCGAGAAACTCCACCACCACGCCACCTACAATGGGATAGGCTTGTTTGCTGCGGTACTCGATGCCCCAAAGACCGTCGAACTTGTTGCGGAATATCATGCCCGAGTGGTCGTCGAACGGGTGTTCGTGGTAGATGCGTCCCTCCCAGTTCTTTTGTCGGGTACCCACGGCAAAAAGGTAGGAGCCGAGGTGGTTGCCCGTTACATTCACCTGGTCGATGCCGGGGGAATCTTCACCTCCGGCCAGCGGCACGAATACCTTGAAATATTGTATGATGTCATCGGGGAAATCACAGATTATCTTATTATTTCTATATGTTTTTCCGCCGAACTGGGCGGCCATGTCGATGCCCACGATGCCGTAGTAACGTTTACTCGTTTTCCCGAAACGTAACAACAGGTACTTGCGGTGGTAGAGCAGTCCCCGGGTGTAGTTTTGGCCGGCTCCGTGTGTCTGGTATTGGTATTTGTCATCGACGAAGCGTCCGTAGGCGAGTTCTCCCTTGATTTGTACCGTTCCGTGGGTCCACGGGAAATTGACAAAGTCGGGAATCCCCACACGCACCTGAGGTATGGGGCGGCTGTTTCCGCTCCACACCCAACCGCCGCTGCTCAATGCCTTGTCCCACAGCAGGGAATATTCTTCCTTGCTGCCCACCATGAGGCCGAGTGCCAGAAACCGCAACTCGGCATAAGCCTGTTGCACATAACCCGGTATGTCGTCGTTGTAGGAGGTCATGGCGTCGAGTCCGAATCCATAGGAGAAACGGCGTGAGGTGTCGATGTCCTGAATGACCGCAGCCCGCAGATAACCGGTATTGGGCGTGAACGATACGGTCCCGCCCCGGTTGTTCATGAGGTAGAACGGGGTGTATTCGCCACCGCCGGCTATGATGTTGGCTTCGACACTGTAATCGAGTTTTATCTTTTGAGGCTGTCCGCAAAGCGGGTGGAAGGCGAAAGCCAGGGTCAGCGCGAGAAGGAAAGAACGGAACCGTGTCATGGCGACTAAAATTTATGGAAGAAGTACAGGGTGTCACGGCACGACAAGGTGAGATTGCGGCGTGAGACCTCGTCGATGCGGAATCGCTTTTCGCTTTTCCCGCCGAAGTGATAGGGAGCCTCTTTGAGGTTGAACTGGCTGACCGAGGGGAAGGTTATCGACAGGGAATCGCCCGCAACGGTGTATAGCCCGAACAGCCGGTTGCTGCCGTTGCCGACGTTGCGCTTTTGCAATTCAAACACGCCACGGTCGAAACAGTAATAAATGGAGTCGTTGGTAAAGGTCTCTCCTGTCGGATATTCACAATCCCGGAATTGCCAACGGCCGTAGAGTTTGTCTTCTTCGCTTTTTTGGCAACTCGACAACCCGAGTATCAGCAAGAGCGCACCCAGTATAAACAAAATGTAGGAGGTGAGCTGTTTGTCAAATTTCATATCACACTTCGTTATTTGTGTGCCCGGTGTTTTCTGGGGAGAAGTGGTTCACCCCGTGAGGCACGAAAAACATGAGTCGCTGCAAAGGTAATGATATGTTTCTATACTTCGGTGCAGAATCGTTGCATTCCTGCGGCGAATGTCCCTCATGCGGTGGTCGTGAAGAATTACAAACGGTTGGTGTAGAGGCGCAGGGCAAATCTCACATACGGCCCGATGCGGGTGATGCGGGCCGGTTGGGCGATAAACCGCCACAGCCATTCGCAGTTGATGCGTTGCAGCAGTTTCGGAGCCCGTTTGAAGTGGCCCACATACAAGTCAAAACTACCGCCCAAGCCTTGATAGACGGCCTTGTGCACGTTCAGCATCTCTTCCATGAGATATTCCTGGCGCGGAGAGCCCATCGCCACGAATATGTAGTCGGGTTTCTTCTCCGCGATGAGGTCGAGTAACTGGGCTTTTTCGGCGTCGTCTTTGAAAAAGCCGTTGCGGTATCCGGCGATGTTTATGGCGGGGAAGTCTTTTCGCAATTTGCCGACGGTGGCCTCGATGACTTCGTCGGTCGAGCCTATTAGGTAGATGGTTGCCGACGGGTGGGCGGCGATGATTTTCAGCCACAATTCACAGCCGGGAAGTCTGACGGCCTTTTCAAATCCTTTTTTCTGCGCAGCCTTTACGGCTCCCATTCCGTCGCAGTAGCCGATGTTGCTGTTGATGATTTGTTTCAGGCGGTCAGAGGCTTTGACGACTTTCTCGGCATTGACGGCTACTAAAATGCCTTTGTGGTTGTCGGCGTGAGTTATGAGTTGTTCTTCGGAAACGAAAGGATATACCTCTATTCCGTTCATCGAAAATTTTTCCATTCGTTTGTTTCTCAGTGTGTTTTTATGGTAAAAAGTCCACGGAGCAAGAGCTCCGTTTCATATTTCCAAAGGTAACAAAATTGTTTCGGTGATGCAAGATCGACAGTAGGAAAAATGTCAATGGCAACTTCTGCTTTCTTGCTTTTTTGTTGCATAGTCATTACATGTTGAAAAACACTGCCGACCGCGGTTACAGGTAGCGGGAATAGAGTTCGGTCAGTTCGCGTTCGATGTTTTCAGGGAAATATTTCTTGCTCATTTCTTCGGCTGCGTGAGACATCGTGGCGCGTGCTTCGGGGTGGTCGATAAACCATTGTATCGCAGTGGCAATACCATCGATGTCTCCGGCGTCGATTAGCCGGCCGGTCACTCCCTCGGCGATGATTTCGGGTATCGACCCGACGCGGGAGGCCAATGTGGGCATGCCGTATGACATGGCTTCGAGAATCGATATGGGCATTCCCTCGAAATAGGAGGGGAGCACATATACATCTCCGAACGTGAACAACCGGCATTTTTCTTCGCCTGCCACGAACCCGTGATAGTCGAGCATGTCGGCAATTTGCCATCGCTCGGTTTCTTGCTCGAAGGCTTGCATGTCGCCCAGACCGCCGATATGTAACTTTACTTTTCCCGATAATGAGTCTTTGTGTTTGCCCAAAGCCTGCAACAAATCATAGAACCCTTTTGGTCGGGTGAGGTTTCCCAGGAACACGAGATGCAGCAGCCCGTCGTCTTTTTTTTCGCCCACCTTTTGCGGGGGCAGTATGATGTTGTCGATGATGTCGATGTGGGGACAGCCGAGATTGTGATAAAAATCTTTCCAGGATTCACTCAGCACGATGAGCGAATCGCATTTGAGAAGGGTGCGCCGGATAAACTTCGGGCAGGTGTTGATGAAGTGGACGAAGTGTCCGCTGTGCATGTGGCAGAGAATCTTCACGTCGAAAAGCCGGCAAATGGAAATATAAAGGCTTTTGCGGTAAAACGATTTCCCGCTGGCGCAGTGAAGATGCACGATTTTGACCTGCTTCCGCAGGAGTAAGACGAAGAGTTTCACGGCGGCCGACAATCCCGTGAGTTGCCTTGCCAGAAAATGCTTGCTGTTGCTGGTCGGGATAAACCGGAAGGTCTCGAAAATCTGGGCGTAGGCATGCAGCACTTGTGCGATTCCCCCTTTGGGATTGTGGTAGTCGACGCCCATCGTCAAGATGTGTTTTGCTATGGTATTGGGAATCATGGTAGGAAGGTGTAGGGTAGTTATGGTGTGTCAGGGAGTTTGGTAGGCTTTGATGTAATTCTGTGCCGTGGCGGCGATGTCGAAATGGCTAAGGGCGAATTCCCGGGCCGGATATGTCTTTGCCAAGTATTCGGGATAGTGTTGCATGATTGCGGCTATTTTTTCGGCACACATCTCGGCGTTTCCCGTTTCGAAGGAGGTCCCGTATTTTCCTCCATCGATGATTTCCATGGGGCCCGGTATGTCGGGTATGAGTACGGGAACGCCGGCGCAAACGGCTTCGGCAATGGTGAGCCCGAAACCTTCTTGCCGGGAGGGGTGCACGAGCAGTTGGTACTCATGCAGGTGCCGGTAGATATATTTCCGGTCGCGGGCGCCCAAGAAAGTCACCTGGTTTTCGAGCCCGAGTTCACAGGCAAGACGTTTCAGCTCGTCGGTATCGGGCCCGTCGCCGATGAGGTCGGCCGACCAATCGGTGAGGTGGTGCCGATGTATGAGCAGGTGCAGGGCTCTCAATAAGAGGTCCTGACCCTTTTGGTGCATTTGTTGCCTCCCGATTTGCACCATGCGGAACCTGGGCGTCTCTTCGTTGCCGGTCTTGACCGTGATGTCGGTGGTTTTTATGCCGTTGTATATGACTTCCGACGGTCGATGATAGCGCTGTTGAATGTCTTGCGCTACATATTCCGAGATGGAAAATATCTTGTCGAACCGCTTCTGTTGCATAATGTCGATGCCATTGGTGTGTGCCGTGAAGAAGTATCTGGCTTTTTTCAGCCGGACAAGAGCCGGCATGATGTGGTGGTTGTGTATGTGCACGACATCGGGGCTCAGGCGGTAGAGCAATGCGTTGAGCCGGAAAAAGGGGTATGGGTTTTTGGCTCCCAGTTTCCGACCGATGATGTATTTCTTGATGCGGGAATCGATTGTTTGCAGAAGCCGTGCGTCGTTTTCTCTGTTGATGATGACCAAAGCCACCTCTTCGCTTTCGGCCTGGCGGTTCATGATGTCGATGACCATGGTCTCTGACCCGCCTATGTTGAGGTTGTAAAACAGATGTGCGATTTTCATGACGGGAGATTTGACGTTTCACGTTGGGCATTTTCTTGTTTGGCGGCGAGCAGTATGGCTCCTGTGGCGAGACCCAGTAGCAGCAAACTTTGGTGCGAAATGAGTCCGCCAAAACCACCAACGCCGAAAATCGAAATACTTACCAGCACGATGAGATAGGAGCGACTGCAAGGCAAGGGTTTGAGCACCCAAAAATAGATGGCCAAATAGTAAAAGGCTTGTAACAGGAAACCGATGAGTCCGGCATCGAGAATGGTCTGTATCTGTGTGACTTCGACGCGGGCAACCGATTCTTCGCTTTTTGTGACGTCGGAGTAGAATTCGTTGGTGATAACAAACTGGTTGTTGGTCGTGAGTTCGTCATGTAAGAAACCGAATCCGGTATATTGTTTGCCGCTCGACAGGAGATGGTCGATTTTGGGAAGAATCTGAGCAATTCGTCCCGTTCCGAATTTAATCAGCAATTCGGGGTCATCAGGGTTCTTGAACACCTCGAATTGCTCGACCAACTGTTGTATGCGCAAAGAGCCGCCGATTGCCCGGTCGACATAGAAGCCGGCAATGAATATGAGAATGCCGATGCCTATGTATTTCAAGGTTTTCATTACACTTCCCGTGAAGAACAGGGGTGTGAGTAGAATACCGCCTATGATGGTGAAAGTGCGACAAGAGATGAGCGCGAGGAGAAACACGATGATGTGTTTGAGTTGCAGGGAGTAGTATTTCATCACGGGGAAAATGCACAGGGCCAGCAGGTAAAGTCCCGGGGGATATTTGCGGGGGAAACTGCCCGGGTAGCAATAAAACTTGTAGTAAGTCGAGTAATAACCCGAGTAGGCAAAGGTGCGCGGCACCAGTATATTTCCTCCGAAGATGAGGCCGTCGATGATGTAGAAGATGCAGATGATATAGGCGTAAGTGATGATTTTGCGGTAGAAAATTTTGATGTCGAAATCTTCCCGGGCGAAAATCAGCAGCGGGAACATGAAGTAAATGATACCCCAGTATTCCCGCATGCGGCGTATCTGTATCATGAGTGACTCGCTACTTAGCAGGGCCAGTGCGAAGAGAACGGCAAAATACCCTCCCGTAAAGAGCAGCAACTTGTTCAGCGTTTTGTCGCGACGGTATATCACAATGGTGATTATCGACAGTAGGAGCGCAATGTCCATCCACTTGAACGGGAATGTCTCACTCTCGTCAAAGAACCCATAGCTACCGCACAAAATGGTGAATTGTATGAGAAAGTCGTAGCGGTTGCGCAAAAAGGTAGAGAAAAGCACGACCGGCAACAGCAGGTAGGCGACGGGACATTCCAATCCCAAAAGAGTGAGGGTAATCAAGAAAATGAATGCCGAGAACAACTCTTGGGGAAAGAGCTGCAAGGGCTCTTTCTCCGAATCGTCGCGTTTTACGGTGGGTGTATACAGGTCGGTAATCATTCTTGTTCTGTCTTTCCGAAATTAGGCTAACCTCGTTTCCCCGGCTCTTGTATCGGCGTGCGATATTGTCGAGGGTATATGTGTGCCGCGTTGTCGTCGGCCCTTTCCTTTGAGAAATAGGACGGACAAGTGTGCGACAGGGATAATACCGAAAATTCCGCGTTTATCCTTTTGCCTTTCTTCCGTAGCCGTACCCTTGTTGAGCCTCGGTGCCGTTGAGGATAATCGAGACTTTCCCCAATCGTTTTTCGGCCGCAATGCGGTTGACATAACGGATATATTCTTTCTTGGTGTAGTTGGCGCGGCACACATACACGGTCGTGTCGGCGATGCGGGTGAGGCTGAATGTGTCGGCCACCATGCTCACCGGAGCCGAGTCGATGATGATGTAGTCATAACGTTCGCGCAGCTGCATGAACAGTTCATCGACACGTTTGCTGAGCAGCAATTCTGAGGGGTTGGGCGGAATAGGACCCGCCAAGATGATGTCCAAACCCTTCTGTATGGCGTCGGTAAGGGTGATGTCGGCCAACGAGGTGTGGGTGTCGACCAGGAAGTTGGTCAGCCCTTTGGCGCTGTGCAGGTTGAGATAGGTGCCCAGTTGCGGGTTGCGTATGTCCATACCGATGAGCAAGACCCGCTTGCCCAGCAGAGCCATCGAGACGGCAAGGTTGCTGCTGATAAATGATTTCCCTTCGCCGCTGATGCTCGATGTGACAAGTATGACTTTTTCTTTGCTCTCGCCGTTGAGCATGAATTGTATGTTGTTGCGTATCAACCTGAAAAGCTCTGCAATGGAACTGTTCTCTCCTTCCCGAATGACGATGCGGTCTTTGCTCTTGTGTGTGCAAATTTCTCCGAGGACAGGTAGCGAGGTAAGTGCTTCGAGCTCATTGCGGGTTGAAAATTTGATGCGTAGCAAATCTTTGAGATAGAGATAGACGATGGGAATGATGCCTCCGATGAGAAGCCCGATAAGCAGGGTGATGATTTTGGGCGTGCTGATGGGGTCGGTCATGTTGTAGGCTTCGTTCACGATGGAGCCTTTGGGGGTGGCCATTGACTGTGTCAGTGCATTCTCTTCTCGTTTTTGTAACAGGAAGAGGAAGAGTTCCTGCTTGATGAGCTGTTGCCGTTGCATGTCGATATATTCCCGCTCCTGGGTGGGCATGTTTTTGATGCGTTCGCCGAATTTGTCTTCTTGGGCGAGAAGAGTCTTTTGCGAGATGTTCAAGCTCTCCTTGATTCCGTCGAGGGTGCTCAGCACATTTTCACGGGTGGCATCGATTTGCTCGTTGAGTACGGCCAATGATTTGTTGTCGCCCTTGGCGGCAAGAGCTATTTCCATTCTTTTCAACACCAAGGCGTTGTATTGTTGAATAGCTGCTGCCGAAGATTCGTCGGAGAGGCTGGGGTTGAAAGGTATTAGCGAATAGCGGTTTTTGTCTTGACGGAGGAACTCTTCGATGATTTCGACCATTTGATTTTGGGCTTCGAGTTCGATTTGTTTCTCTTTCAAGGTGGTGTTCTGTTCGAGAATGATTTTGGCTTCGGTCTCTATGTCGGTGAGGCTGTTTTTCTTCTTGTACTCTTCGATTTGTTTCTCGGTTTGGGTCAAGTCTTGCATGACCAGTTCCACGCGTTCGTCGATAAATTGGGCTTTGAGGCCGGCCTCTTGGTTTTTCTCGTCGATACCACGTTCGTTATATACTCTGATGATGGTATTGAGCAGGTCTTTACCCCGGTCGATGTCGGTCTCGTGGGTTTCGAGGTGAATGAGGTTGGAACGTCTTTCGGGTATGGAGATGAAGGTGTTGGTATTTACGTCCTCGGCAGCTTTGTCATAACTGCAAATAGAAATATTGGTAGCCAGTTTCTTGCCGGGAACATAATGTTCGGTGCTGTTGAATACGAAGTTGCCATATCGGGTGGGGACAATCATCGGGAAGCGGTCGCTTTTTACCTCTTTATGGCCTTTGAGAGGTTTGCTGGGCTTTATGACAATGTGTCCGTCTTTGTCGATGCGCACTTTGAATTGTATGGTGGTGCTGAGGGTGTCTTCGACCGATGGGGCCGCATAGATTTCGATGGGATATTCCCGATACAACTCTTCCTTTTCGAGCAGGCTGTGGCGAAGTATGTGTTTCTTGTTCAACCCCAAATCCTTTACCACTTTGCGCAGGGTGGAGTGTGCCGATACCATGTTGATTTCGTCATCGACTTTGCCGCCTCCTCCCACGAGATTGCCAAAGGAGAAACTTTTCAGCATGGCAGTCTGCATGCTGTTCCCTCCGCTTTCTTCGCTGATGAGTATGTCGGCCTTTATCAAGTAGACGTCTTTTTTTATTTTAAGGTAGGCGAACGTGATGGCTCCGCAGACGATGATGGAGATGGCAAACAGATACCAGTTTTTGAGATATTTCTTGATGAGACCCGAGAAATCGAAGTCTATCAGTGCACTGTTTTTATCGAAATTTTCCATGAATATCTTGGGTATATTGAAGCAAGGTGATTACTTGACAAATAATGCGATAATGAGAGAGGCGATAACCGATACGCCACTGATTATGGTCGAAATCATCGACACGTTGAATTGCTTGTTGCTGTTGTATGTTGAGTTGGACTTGCGGTATTCATTGGGCTCGACATACACGACATCGCCTTTTTGCAGATAGAATCCCGGCGAAGAGAATACGTCGGGACTGGTGAGGTCGACCCGTATGCCGGTGAGTTTGCCCTCTTCGGTTTCCCGGGTGATGAGAATGTTGTCGCGGCGGGCGTAGATGGTGAGGTCTTTGGCCAAGCCCAGGGCTTCGAACAGCGACAGTCGTTCGTTGGGTATTTCAAACGTGCCCGGCATGGTCACTTCTCCCAGTACGGTGATGTTATTGGTGAGTATCTGCACTTTTACGATGGGGTCGGTTACAACCGATTCCAATTCGGATTTGATATATCGTTCGAGTTGCGAACGGGTGAGACCGGCCGCTTTTATGCGTCCCAGCGAGGGAAAGTCGATGTACCCGTCGGCGTCGACGAGGTAGTTTTGCAACGAGGGGGTGGAGGAGACCAACGTTTCTCCCGGTTTCAGCGAGTTGGTCACGGGCGGATTGTAGAGGGCTACCGCTTCGGGATTGGCCGCAGAAACGGTGATGAGCAGTGCGTCGTTGGTGTTGATGGTGGTGGCGATTTTCTCGGCCAGTTGGACAACATCGCCCGATTCCAACCCTTGCACATAGGTGATGTCTTTATAGGATTTGCACGAGTGAAAAAAAACGGCTGAGAGTAGCAGCAGCGTAATAGAAACTTTTTTCTTCATGAAGTATCTGTGTTTTCTGTGTTCGGCATGCAAATATAGCCCCTTTGGGTGTTATTTGCAAAATATGGCTTTTATATTTCTAAACGGAGAATTCCTCTTTTTGTTGTCCTGTGTTTTCCCGATATGTGTGAGCCGGCCGGGAATTGTCGTCACCCCATGAGATTCCTTGTCGTGTGTTTTTCAAAAACGCGTGATTCTGCTTGGGCGGCTCGTCGGGATTGAGTATTTTTGTGTCGCCTAAATGCGCATGACCTATGATGTTTGAATCTTTTGTCGATGCCCTTATGCAGCCCGTGAATCCCGGTGTGCTGGTGTGCGGTGTCGTGGCTTTTCTCCTGATGCTTTTCCTGCTCTATGTCGATGTGGCCTATTACGCCCGGGTGCTGCGGGCCAGCCGCTCCGACGCGAATATTCCCGACGAGGGGCAGTTGCCTTCGGTTTCACTGATTGTCTATGCTTGTGACAATGCGGCATCGTTGCGTCGGAACTTGCCCGAGCTTTTCGCCCAGGATTATCCCGATTTCGAAGTGGTGGTGGTCGATGATGCTTCGACCGACGAGACGCGCGACCTGCTTCGTCTCTATGCCGACCGTTTCCCGCGACTCTATTCGACCTATGTTCCCTCCGATGCTTGTGCGTTGAGCCGTAGGAAACTGGCTATTACGTTGGGATTCAAGGCGGTGCGGAATGAGTATGTCGTGCTCCTCGATGCCACTTGTCGTCCGGCCTCACGTTATTGGTTGCGAAACATGATGCGCCGATTTTCCGATGAGGTGGGTATTGTATTGGGTTATACGCGTTTCGAGTCGGAGCATGTGGGGCTTTCTCGTTATGCGGCCTATGACCGTTTGCTTTTTGCGGCGCGCTATCTGTCTTGCGCGTTGCGGGGAAATCCTTACATGGGCGAGGGTACCAATGTCGTCTATCGCAAATCGCTCTTCTTCGACCACAAGGGCTTTTCCCGCACATTGAATCTTCGGTATGGCGATGATGACCTTTTTATCAATGAAGTGGCGACCGGCCAAAATACCCGAGTCGAACTATCTCCCGAGAGTCGGGTCGATGCTGTTACCGATGATGCCGTTACGCTTTGGCGGCATACCAAACTTCGCTATCTCTTCACCGCTCCTTATTTGCATCACAGCCGGCGGGGACTCTTTCTCTTCGAGCAATGGTCGGTGTATCTTTTCTATGCCGCTTTGGGGGGCATGTGGGTCATGCAGCCGTTGCACCCGGTGGTATGGTTTACGACTCTTTTGCTTCTGTTGTGGCGGGCGCTCATGCAGACGCTTTTTTACAAGCGGTTGGCTCGTGCATTGGATATTCCTTGCCTGGGCTTCCGGGTTATGGGCTATGAATGGTTGCGGCCGTTGGTGGGTCTTAAAGAGGCTTTATCGGTGCGTCGTCGTCGGGAGGAGAACCGTACTTGGGGCAGCATGAAAGTGTAAAAAAAGGGACGCCCGTGCGGGCGTCCCTTTTTCTTTATTCCGATGGATTGACTTATTTGATGGCGATTTTCTTGGGCTCGGTGCTCTCGGCCGTTTTCTTTTTGGGAATCGCTATGGCGAGCAATCCGCTTTCATATTTCGCCTCGATTTTCGCCTCGTCGATATTTTCGGGAAGCAGGAGCGTTTGACGGAACTGGGTGCAGGAAAATTCCCGACGGATATATTTCCCTTTTTGTGCTTCGTCCTCTTTTTCCTTCTGTGTGTCGACGGTGATAATCATGTGGCCGTTTTCATCGATGCGCACGTTGATGTCTTCTTTTTTCAATCCGGGTACGGCCACTTCGACATGGTAGGCGTTTTCGTTTTCCATGATATTGACGGCCGGTACCGCCGAACGGTTCTTGGTAATCCATTCGTTGCCGAAAAAGTCATTGAAAATCGACGGTAACCATCCATGCGTTTGGGTTTTGGTAGGTGTCATGTTATTTCCTCCCGATAATTTGGTAAAACAATGAAGTTGATATTCTCCGGCGAGGCGCAAGGTCTTGTCTCGCGTCTCGTTTCTCAGGTAGAACATCTCGGGAAGGGAAAATGTTTGGTTGCCGGTCGTCGGTTACTTGTCGTTTGCCGTCGACGGACTTGTGATGGCAATATCGTAACGCAGCAGGTTGAAGGTAATCTTGAAGGGGTAGCTCGACTCGATGCTCTTTCCCGTGGGCGGGGTCAGGTAGTAGTAATATTGCCGGTTCTCGTCGAAGCTGTCGATGGTAAATTTCTTGGTCATGCCCGGGAGAATCTCTTCGTCGAGGACGATTTCGCGGTAATCGAGCATCTCATCTTGGGGCGTTTTATACACGAGGCGCAGTATGATGCGGGTGACCGTTTCCCGGGTTCGGTTTTGCACGATAAGCGATTCCTTTTTCGACGCGAGGGGTTTTTCAAATCCCAGTATCATGATGGCCTGGTCAAATGGAATTTTCCTTTTTCCGGCCGATTGCTCTATGGGAACAAGAGTGTTGCCCGAAGTCGATGTTTCGAGCGGTTGACCAATGACAATGGCGCTCCATAGGAGGGAGAGGGTGAGAATGGCGGTGCTTTTCATACGAGACAGACAAAAGGTCGGGTTGGTAATAAAGATTCTTTTTCGATGTGGTCGGAGCAAAGATAGTGAAAGGCGAGAGCCGAAACAAACGGAACAGGAAGTTTTCGTGTCTGTCTATGTCGGGTTGTCATCTCCCTTCTTCGAAAAGACCGGAAAATCCGGTGGCGGTAAAGATGCTTGTCTTTGCGCTTGGCGTGACGCGCGTATTCTTTGGGCGAAAAGCCGCCGAATATCTTTTTATCATTATCTTTACGACATCAAACCACTACTGATGAAAGCATTTTCGATTATACTCCTTTTCCTCTTTACGTCGGTCGCCCCTGCCATTTCGCAACAGCCGGTGCAGGTGGGCGCCGATCGTCTCGAAACCTGGTTGCCTCGTCTCGAAGGGCGCCGGGTCGCTTTGGCCGTGAATCATACCTCTTTGTTGTCGGGCACATCAACCCACTTGGCCGATACCCTCCTGGCCCGCGGAGTGCGGCTTGTCGCCCTGTTTGCTCCCGAGCACGGTTTGCGTGGCCGGGCCGATGCCGGTGAAGTCTTGTCCGACGGACGTGATGTGCGCACCGGTTTGCCGGTCTATTCCCTTTATGGAAAAAACAAGAAACCGACCCCTTCCCAGTTGCAGGGGGTCGATGTGGTGATTTTTGATATTCAAGATGTCGGAGCGCGTTTCTATACCTACATCTCTACGCTCTATTATCTCATGCAGGCTTGTGCCGAGCAAGGAGTCTCCCTTTGGGTGCTCGACCGGCCCAATCCCTGTGATTATGTCGATGGCCCTGTGCTCGAAGACTCTTTGCGCTCCTTTGTGGGAACCCTGCCCTTGCCGGTGTTGCACGGGCTTACCGTGGGGGAGTTGGCCTCCATGATTCGCGGGGAGAATTGGGGAGGAACGGCCGACGTGGACCTGAACGTAGTGCCTCTTGTCGGGTGGCGTCACGGCGAGCCTTATTCGCTGCCGGTAAAACCTTCGCCCAATCTGCCTAACGACCAGGCGATACAGTTCTATCCTTCGCTTTGCTTTTTCGAGGCCACCCGGGTGAGTGTGGGGCGTGGAACGTATATGCCTTTCCAGGTCATTGGTTATCCCGACTCGACGTTCGGCGCTTTTACTTTCACGCCGGTGTCGTTGCCGGGATATGACAAGAACCCGTTGCAGCGCGACCGTGTGTGCTATGGCATCGACTTGCGCGACTCGCTTCCGCCGCATGGGCTGACCCTCCGTTACCTCCTGCGCTTCTTTCATCTCTCAGGCGGTCGTCCCGATTTCTTTTCGAGCCCTTCGTTTTTCGACAAGTTGATGGGCAACAGCGGGGTGCGTCGGGATATGCTGGCCGGCAAGAGTGAAGCCGAAATACGAGCTGCTTGGCAAAAAAAATTGACGGCGTACAAGGAGTTGCGCCGTCAATATTTACTTTATCCCGAAGACCGCAGGTAACGGGACTATGCGGTTGCCTGGTTAGAAAACGTAGGCAAATCCCAAGTTGAGATATACATTGTACATTTTAAATCCTACGGCGGTAAAATCGCTTGGGAATATGGGTAAGAGTCCCCACGTCAAATCGGCATAAATCGAGAGGTGCTTGTAGGCGACAAACTCGGCGCCGGCATCTATGCCCCAGTCAAATTGCCTGATGTCCGACGAGAAGTCATAGGGAGCATCGGTTTCGAGTTTCGGCTCGGTGGGGTGGGTACGCATATATCCGTTTTTGGCTTCGCCATCGAAATTCCCTCTGAGCAGGAATGAGGCAAATATTCCGGCTTTCAGGGTCCATCTCTTGGCTGGCCGGTAAGTCGCTTGCAGGGGTATCGTGAGGTATTGGTTGTTGACTTTGGTTACCACATCGCCGGTGTAGATGCCTTCGATGTAGCTTCCGTCGTTGAGCAGCTTGATGGTGTAGTTCTTGACGGTGGCGTTGGTCTCCATGCCTTTGGTCTCGAAACGTATGCCTAAGTCAAGACCCCATTTGGGGGTAAACCAGCGAATGGCATCGCCGCCAATCGATAGCGAGAGGGTGGGCCCGAAGGCGTTGATTTGGCGTATCTCGGCCGGAAGTCCCATGGGGGAGGTGCCTCCGATATTGAATCCGGCTTTTACACTGAATTCATACACTTTCGAGGATTTGTATTCCTGATATTTTTCCGACAGGGCCTTTACGGGCTCTTCCTGGTCCAGACCGGTTGCTGCCGTTGCGGTTCCCGGCAGGAAAAGGACGCATGCGACGAGCAGGTGGCGGTATGTAAACTGTTTTTTCATCGGGCGTTGGGAGTGAGGGTGAAACAGTTGTTTAGTTTTTGTAATGTATCGTGAGGTCATCGATGGTGAGCTCACTGTCGATGGCGCCTTCGAAGAAGTCGCCGTAGTAGCTCGAACAGCAGACGATGGTGAGGCTGTATTCCTGCTTCTTCAACCGTTCGGGATCGACAAGGGTGAGGTAGTCGACATTTTCATCTACGCCCTTGAAGGGGATATTTATGAATTTCCATTCTCCGTTGGTTCCTTGTTCCCACTGGCGATATTCGGCATTGTCGCAGGTGTGCAGGTTGGCGATGGCGATGATTGAAGAGCTGGTGAATACGTTCGAGCCGTCGAGGGTCGGTATGTTGAGCGGGTTTTCGGCCTTGGCCTTTACGTTGTCGAAAAAGACGGCGTAGATGGCGCAGAAGTCGGGGGTGCCTTCACGGGTTTCAAAGACGTCTCCGGTGTGGGCATAGGTGCCGGGCTTGTATTTGAAATAGAGTTCGAAGGAGGTGGGTATCCGGTCGCAAGGGTATCCGAAGCGGGTCGCTTTCAACGGTTCCGACATGAGGTTGATGCCTTTGCCCGAGAACTCTCCCAGGAAAATGTTGCCGGCTGCAATAGGTTTGCCGAGGGTGGCTCCCAGTGAGCCGGTTTTGCGGGTGACGAGCCTGGCGGCCTTGCTGCCGCTGTGGGCATTGTCGGTCGAGAAGGTCGGGTATTCTTTGGCTCCTTTCCCGCTGGCCACGGCCGAGAATCCCAAATTACCGCTATCCCACAGGTAGAGGTCGATGTCGGGGTAATGTTCGGTCGTGCCGTCATCGTTGGATATGGTCATGCCGTGTTCGTAGCATTTCTCGTATTTGCCTTCGAGGGCCCAGTATTCAAATCCGAAGTTTTCGGGAATTTCGGTCGGGGTATATATGACGGTGTAGGTTTTGCTGTACTGTTGGTCTTCCGATGTCACTTTTACATGTTCGATGTGTACGGCGTCCCGGTCGTTCTTGTCCTCTATGACGTATGTGGCACCTTCTGAAACGACGTAGGTGGGATTGATTTCCTCCGCAAAATCGTCCGATTTCCGTTTCATCGAGACGATGGCCCGGTTACGGTCTATCTTGGTGTAGGTAATGAGGTCTTCCTGGGCGACGACGATGTTTTCGATGTCGCATTCGACGTTGGCCTTTTCCTCCTTGATGCAACTTGCCAAAGGGACAAGTAGCAGGGCGCTGCATAGGAAAAAAAGACGACGATACAATACTTTCATAAATGTGGGTTTGTGTAAAATAAATTGGCCGTTCTCTCCAAAAGGTCTATGTCGGAGAACTTTCATATGGCTTTTTTTTGATTGAAAAGCGCTGCAAAGGTACGCTATTTTTTTATAGTACCCCAAACTATACTTGAAAAACTTTTAGAATATCAATCGGTTTTCGACGGTAAAAAAGCTCCGCTCTCAACGGGAGCGGAGCCAAAGTAAGGGGATATGTCTTAAATGATATATTGCGAACTGATGGACTCATTTTCGTAGACGCGACGTATCGTGTCGGCAAACATGTCGGCGATGCTGATGATGTGCACTTTGGGGCAATCCTTGTAATAAGGAATGCTGTCGGTGAATATCATCTCGGTCATTTTCGACTCGGTCACGCGCGAAGAGGCGGGGTCGGACATCACGGCGTGGCTGGCAATGGCCCGTACCGAGAGAGCGCCCTTGCTGATCATCAGGTCGGCGGCTTTGGTGATGGTGCCGGCCGTGTCGACCATGTCGTCGACGAGAATCACGTTTTTGTCTTTTACGTCACCGATGACCGTCATGCTCTCGACTTCATTGGCTTTGGCGCGCGATTTGTGGCACAATACCAGAGGCACACCGAAGTATTTGGCATAGGAGTTGGCGCGTTTCGAACCGCCTACGTCGGGCGAAGCAATGACCATGTCTTTGAGTTTGAGGGATTTGATGTATTCTCCAAAAACGGTTGAGGCATAGAGGTGGTCTACCGGGACGTTGAAGAATCCTTGGATTTGGTCGGCGTGCAGGTCCATCGTGATGAGGCGGTCGATACCGGCGACGCTCAGCAGGTCGGCGATGAGTTTGGCGGCGATGGATACACGCGGTTTGTCCTTACGGTCTTGGCGGGCCCAGCCGAAATAGGGAGTCACGGCGATAATCGACTCGGCCGATGCCCGTTTGGCGGCATCGATCATGAGGAGCAACTCCATCAGATTGTCGGAGTTGGGATAGGTCGACTGGATCAGGAATACTTGGCAGCCGCGAATCGACTCTTCGAAGGATACCGAAAATTCACCGTCAGCGAAGTGCTGAATGTTCATTTTTCCCAATTCGCAACCCAATGAGTTACAGATTTTTTCGGCCAGATAACGGGTGTTGGTTCCGGCGAAAACCTTGAATGGCGGTCTCTGGATCATTTTAATTCTTTCTTTGGAAAGGTTTTTGATATTCTGTTGCAAAGGTAGAAAGAATATCGTTATTATGTGTTTGTTGTGTCGCTTTTTTTCGAGCGCGCAGGGGCGGTTCTTATTTTACATTTCCACACGACGGCGCCATAGGCCTCCATGGTGGCTTCGAAGCGGTTGTCGGGGGAAATGTTTTTTACCTGTTTTTCTCCGCTGAGCAGCTCTTCGCATTCGTAGTTGTCGGGCTTTATGAGCCAGCAGTCGAAGGCGTGTTGTGGAATGCACACCCTGATGTTGGCCGGCCAGGCGTTGAAGTTGGCGGCAATCACCAGCAATTCGTTCTTGTGTTTCCGCATGAAGACATAATTGTGCTTGGCGTCGAATTGTTCGTTGTCGAAATTGACATACATCAGGTCGAAGAACTCTCCTTCGCGCAGGGCGGCTTCTTTGTTGCACAATGTGAGCACCTGTTGGTACATGGTTCTCAACCGCTTTTGGTCGGGAGTGAGGCGCTCTTCATTGCAACGGCCCTTGTTGTACCAGCTGCGCACCGAAGGCACGCTCCAATAGTCAAAAATCGTTGTGCGCCCGTCTTGCCCGCTGAATCCTTCGGCGTCGGTGGCCGTTTCGCCCAGTTCTTGTCCGAAATAGAGGAGGAACGGGTTCCGGTTCATCATCGCCGAAACGATAAGGGCCGGATAGGCTTTGAAGGGGTCGCCGGCATTTTGGGGGGAGGCTACTCGTTGTTCGTCGTGGTTTTCGAGGAAGTTCACCATGTCGGTGTTGATGCCTTCGAGCGATTGCCAGCAGTGGCTGATTTGCAAGGTCGAGGCATGTCCGCTCACGATGTTGCGCAGGAGGTCATAGAGCCCCACTTTGTCGTAGAGGTAGTCGAAGTGGCCGTTGTGCAGGTAGTTGCGGTATTCACAGGGGTTATATACCTCGGCGATGAAGATAAGGTGCGGGTAGACTTGTTTGATTTGAGGTATCACCCAACCCCAGAACTCCACCGGGACCATCTCGGCCATGTCGCAGCGGAAACCGTCGATGTTTTTCCCGGCCCAGAAGAAAAGTATGTCGCGCATCTTTCCCCAAGTGTCGGGTATGGGGTCGAAGTTGCGCCGCATGCAGTTGAGGTAGTCGACACCGTAGTTGAGTTTCACGGTCTCATACCAGTCATTTTGTCCCGGGGAAGGAGAGAAACAATCGTTGCCGGTTGCCTTGGCGGGATATTCGTGGTAACGGGTTTCGCCTTCGCCTATGGAAAAATGGGGTGCGAATTCCCGGTTGGGGATATAGTAGAAGTTGTTGCGGGGGGCGAAAGCCTGGTCCTTGTTGTCGTCGGCCCCTAAATCTCTGACTCCGTCGGGCTTGGCATCGGAGTGGTAAACCCGGGCCACATGGTTGGGAACGAAGTCGATGATGGCTTTCAGCTTGTTTTGGTGGGTACGTTCGATGAGGGCTTCAAACTCCTGCATGCGGGCAGGAACATTCACGGCAAGGTCGGGGTCGATGTCGTAATAGTCTTTGATGGCATAAGGTGAACCGGCTTTTCCTTTTACCACATGCGGATTGTCGGGGGTGATGCCGTAGGCCGAGTAGTCGGTCTGGGTGGCATGTTCGATGACACCGGTGTACCATATATGGGTACAGCCCAATCGGGCGATTTCGCGTAAGACTTTCGGGGTGATGTCGTTCAGTTTTCCGACACCGTTTTCTTTGAGGCTCCCGTTGGGTATGCATCTCTCTTGCGTGTTGCTGAAAAGACGCGGCAGGAGTTGGTAGATGATGATTTTTTCTTGTTTCATACGGGCGGGAAAGTTGGGTCAGAATATATAGTCGACGCAGGCGCGTGCCTCTTTGGCCTCTTTGATGATGGCTGCGGCCGCGAGGTGGGCGGGGTGGTTGGCGTAGTGGCGCAGGTCGTCGAACGTGTCGAATGTGGTGGTCAGGGCAATGTCGAACGACTCCTCGGGGTTGTCGTTCAGCCCCACTTCGATAGAACGCAGGCAATCGATTTTTCCCGACAAGGCTTCCAACGCTCTTTTGAAGTCTTGTTTCAGAACCTCTTTTTGGCTGGGCTCGATGTCGTTTTTCAATTTAAATAGGACGATATGTTTAATCATGATTCAAAATTTTGTAATTTCGCACATGGCTATCTATGCAAAAGTAATTGTTTTTTTTGAATTTTTCGCGAAAACATTCTAAATAAGAAAACCATGAACATCAAGAAAAAAATGTTGGCTGTGATGGCGGCACTCTCGGTCGGTGCGGCATCTTGGGCCCAAGAGCCGCTGCGGATTCCCGTGTGGCCGAACGGCCCGGCCGAAGACAATGGCATTACGGCCGAAGAGAAAATCACCAAGGAAGGCCGCGTGGTAAATTCCCGCACGGCCGAGCTTTTTGTCTATTTGCCTGCTCCTGAGAAAAATACCGGAGCCGCGGTAGTAATCTGTCCCGGCGGCGGATATGCCCGTCAGGCCATGCAGCACGAGGGAACGATGTTTGCCCAGATGCTCGTCGACAAAGGTGTTGCGGGCATCATTCTCAAATATCGCCTGCCCAACGGGCATCATGCCATACCCCTGGCCGATGCCCAGGAAGCCATGCGCGTGGTGCGCCGGCATGCCGATGAGTGGAAGATAAACCCGTCCAAAGTGGGAATTGCCGGTTTCTCGGCCGGCGGTCATGTGGCCTCGACGCTGGGTACCCACTGTGACTCGACATGCCGTCCCGATTTCATGCTCCTTTTCTATCCCGTAGTAACGATGGGAAAGCTCACGCACGCCGGTTCTCGCGACAATCTCCTGGGCGACCAGAAGAACGATGCCGCCCTTGTCGCCCGTTATTCCAACGAGCTGCAGGTTTCTGCCTCGACTCCGCCCGCGCTCTTCCTGTTGAGCGATGACGATAAGAGCGTGCCGCCGGCCAACAGCGTGCAGATGTATCTGCGCATGAAGGAGTTGGGTATTCCTTCGGCCATGTATATCTTTCCCGAAGGCGGGCATGGCTGGGGGTGTCGTCCAACCTTTGCCTACTATGAGCAGTGGACTCAGTTGATGTGGCGCTGGCTGAAAAATCGCCAATTTATCCCATGATTTTTGAATAAAAAGAAAAAATAAAGGCTTCGAGATGATAATTCATACGAAGAAATCGTTACCTTTGTTATCGTGTAATCTTTAAACTTTATGTTATGAAAAAGAAATTGATTGTGGCTTTGGCCGTGCTTGTAAGCGGGAGCTTGATGTTTTCTTCCTGCATCGGTTCATTCGGTCTGACCAATAAGGTCTTCTCCTGGAATAAAAGCGTGGGAGAAAAATGGGTCAATGAAATCGTGTTTGTCGCATTCTGTATTTTGCCCGTATATGAATTGACGGTTATTGCCGATGCTTTGGTTATCAACTCGATCGAATTCTGGTCGGGCTCGAATCCTTTGGCCGACAATGTGCGTCACATCGAAGGTGAAAACGGCGACTATCTTGTAGAGTCGAATGCAAATGGTTATGTGATTACCGATGAAGCTACCCAGGAAAAAATCGAACTCACTTACAACAGCGAAGAAGATTCGTGGGCAGTCAACGGCGTTACCTTCCTCACGTTTGTTGATGACAACTATGTAAACGTTTATGCCGGTGACGGTGAAATGATGCAAGTAGAGAAATCCGAGGCCGGTTTGATGGCCTACAAGGCCGTGGCCAACTCTTACATGGCTTGCAAATAAATCAATTAGAATAAGATTTTAGAAAGAGCGCCGGCACAACATGCCGGCGCTCTTTCTGTTCTGCATTTAAATTGTCCTTTCCCTGTGTGGCTTCGGGGTATAGCTCCGGGATACATGGAACATATACCCCGAGGAATTTCCCGATATGCAGGCGGGCCGCAAGTTTTTCGCACTTGCGGCCCGCTTTCGATGGGATAAGGGATAATCTTAGATAAGGTAGATGTTGTGTTTCATGCACTCGGCAATCTGTTCCTCGGGCCAGATGCTGGCCTGCACCTCGCCGATGTGTGCCTTTTGCAGCAGATACATGCACAATCGCGATTGGCCGATACCTCCGCCGATGGAGAGGGGCATGTCTCCGCGAATGAGCGCTTTGTGGAAATCGAGGTTCAGACGGTCGGTGCAACCGCATATTTCGAGTTGCTTGCGCAGGGCTTTTTCGTCGACGCGGATACCCATCGACGATATTTCGAACGGGCACTCCAAGACGCTGTTCCACAAGATGATGTCGCCGTTGAGGCCGTAATACCCGTCGGAGTTGCGAGTGGTCCAGTCGTCGTAGTCGGGGGCACGACCATCGTGAGGTTCGCCGTTGGAGAGTTTGCCGCCGATGCCGATGATGAAGATGGCTCCATATTTGCGGGCTGCTTCATATTCCCGGGCTTTGGGTGAAAGGCCGGGATACATTTGCAACAGTTCTTCGGAGTGGATAAAGACGATGTCTTCGGGGAGCATGGGGGTGATGTGCGGGTGTATCTCGTAGAGCTCGGCTTCGGTGTCTTTGAGAGCCTTGTAGATTTTGCGCACGGTGTTTTTGAGGTAGTCGAGATTGCGGTCGTCTTCGGTGATGCTTTTCTCCCAGTCCCACTGGTCGACGTAGAGCGAATGCAGGTTGTCGAGTTCTTCGTCGGAGCGAATGGCGTTCATGTCGGTATATAATCCATATCCCGGAGCGATGCGGTAGGCGCCGAGTTTCAGCCGTTTCCATTTGGCCAGGGAGTGCACCACTTCGGCTTGTCGGTCACCCATGCATTTTATGGGGAATTTTACGGCTCGTTCCACGCCGTTGAGGTCGTCGTTGATGCCGGTGCCCGAGAGCACGAACAGGGGGGCGGTAACACGACGAAGGTTAAGGTTCTTGGCTAATGCACGTTGGAAACTGTCTTTCAGCCCTTTGATGGCTTGCTCGGTTGTTTCGGGCAACAGTTTCGGCGTGTAGTGTTTGGGTATGATTAGAGACATAGGTATTGTGTAATTATTTGTATTTCTGTTTGTTTGTAATAACTGTGCGGTTTTTCTCTTGAAACGGCTGTAATCGCTTTTTGTTTATTTCTCGGCAAATATAGTTATTTTGTCAATAATAATAGCGATTTTTTAATCTTTTTGCTATCTTATTAAAAAGATTGATGAGATATTTGCTCGAAAAGACCTTTCGGGCCGCTCCGTTATTTTACATTTTCCTTTTTTTTTATACTTTTGTGCTTCGAAAAAATGATGCAGATATGCCGTTAAACATACCTTCGAAATTGCCGGCTGTCGAGATATTGAAGTCGGAAAATATTTTCGTGATGGATTCTTCCCGGGCTTCGACCCAGGACATACGTCCGTTGCGTATCATTATCCTCAATCTCATGCCGTTGAAGATAACGACCGAGACCGACCTTATCCGTCTTTTGTCGAACACGCCGTTGCAGCTCGAAATCGATTTCTTGAAAATCGCCGGACATGTTTCTAAAAATACGCCGGTCGAGCACATGATGGCATTCTACAAGGAGTTTTCCGAGGTGTGCCGGCAGCGTTACGACGGCATGATTATCACCGGGGCGCCGGTCGAGCACATGCCGTTCGAGGAGGTCTCTTATTGGGACGAGGTCTCTACCATATTCGACTGGGCCCGCACGCATGTGACCTCGACCATGTATATCTGTTGGGCGGCTCAGGCCGGGTTGTATCACCATTACGGCATACCCAAATATCCGCTCGACGAGAAACTCTTCGGGGTTTTCAGCCATTCGATTTCCCCGGCGGGGAAAAACTTGCCCTTGTTCCGAGGGTTCGATGATGAATTTTTTATTCCGCACAGCCGTCATACGGCCATTCATGCCGACGATGTGCGCCGTTGTCCGGAGTTGTCGATTATGGCCGAGGGCGAAATTTCGGGACCGGCGGTTGTCATAGCCCGCAATGGACGGGAGATTTTCCTGACCGGCCACTCCGAGTATGCTCCCGATACGCTCGGCAATGAATACCGCCGAGATTTGGACAAGGGGTTGCCCATAAAAATGCCGCAGAATTATTTCCGCGACAACGATCCCTCGCAAGCTCCGTTGGTACGCTGGCGGGCCCATGCCAATCTCCTTTTCTCGAATTGGCTTAACTATTACGTCTATCAGGAAACGCCTTATAATATCGAAGATATTAGATGATTCAACCCCGGAAAATCGAGTTGCTGGCACCGGCCCGGACGGCCGACATCGGCATCGAGGCCATACTCCACGGCGCCGACGCCGTCTACATCGGAGGTCCGAGTTTCGGAGCCCGGGCGGCTGCGGCCAACAGTGTCGGAGAGATTGCCCGGCTGGCCGATTTTGCCCATCGTTACGAGGCCCGGGTGTATGTCACGTTGAATACGCTGCTTTATGACGAGGAGCTCAAACCGGCTGAACGTCTTATCGGAGAACTTTATCGTGCCGGCATCGATGCTCTCCTTGTGCAGGATATGGCTGTTTTGCGTCTCGACATACCCCCCGTTGCCCTGCATGCCAGTACACAGACCGACAATCGCTCGGTCGAGAAAGTGCGCTTCCTCCATGACGTGGGATTTTCCCGTGTGGTGTTGGCGCGCGAGCTTTCGGGCAAGGAGATTTGCTCCATTGCCGATGCCGTTCCCGTGGAACTCGAAGTTTTTGTGCACGGCGCCCTGTGTGTCAGTTACAGCGGGCAGTGCTATCTGAGCCGCGCCCTTTCGGGTCGCAGCGCCAACCGGGGAGAGTGTGCCCAATGCTGCCGCCTGCCCTATACGCTGCTCGATGCCGACGGGCGGCCGCTCATACGCGACAAGCACCTGCTTTCGCTCAAAGACATGAACCGCTCCGACCGTTTGGAGGCATTGCTCGATGCCGGAGTCACCTCGCTGAAAATCGAAGGCCGTCTCAAAGACCTTTCTTATGTGAAAAACGTTACGGCCTGGTACCGTCAGCGCCTTGATGAGCTTTTTGCCCGCCGTCCCGAATATCGGGCTGCATCGGCGGGGCGGGTCGAGTGCTTTTTTGAACCCGACCCCCGAAAGAGCTTCAATCGCGGCTTTACCCGCTATTTTTTCGACGGCCCTTCCGAGAAGGGTTTGGGGTCGCCCGATACGCCCAAATCTCTGGGAGAACCCTTGGGACGGGTCTTGGCCGTGCGTGGCGCCTCTCTCTCGGTCGAGAAAGGTGCTCCCCTGCACAATGGCGATGGGCTCTGCTTTCTCAATGCCAAAGGCGTTTTCGAAGGGTTCCGGGTCAATCGGGTCGAGGGCACGACGCTCTATCCGCTCGAAAAACCTTCGCTCACACCCGGTACGATGCTTTATCGCAACTACGACCATCTCTTCGAACAGCTGTTGCAGAAGAAGAGCGCCCGGCGCCGCATTGCCGTCGACCTGCTGTTCTATGAGATTCCTCGCGGATTTGCGTTGAAGGTCACCGACGAGAGCGGCTGCTCGGCTGTCGTGGCTCGATGCTGGGAAAAAGAAGAGGCGCGCACCCCGCAGGACGATAACCAGAAAAAACAACTTTCGCGTTTGGGTGACACCCCGTTTGAGGCGCGTTCGGTTGCCATATCGATGCGGGGAAAGAGTTATTTTATTCCGTCGTCGCTGTTGGCCGATTTGCGACGCGAGGCGATAGACCGTCTCGTGCAGGTGCGTCAGATGGCATACCGTCGACCCCGTCGCCGGGGAGAGGCGGCGGTCGCTTATCCGGCCTCGTCGCTGAGCTACCTGGGCAATGTGTCCAATGCTTTGGCGCGGGCGTTCTATCACGCTCACGGCGTGGAAAACATAGAGCCGGCCTACGAGTGCTTGCCGGTGGAGGAGGGGGCGTTGATGTTTACCCGCTTCTGCATCAAAAGGCAATGGGGGAAATGCCCGCGCGAAAAGCGTTCCGCGCAAGACCGGGAGGGGTGGAAAGAACCTCTCTATCTGCAATATCGCGATACGCGGTTGCGCCTCGAATTTGATTGTGCCCGCTGTCAAATGCGCCTTTACCGGGTGACGCCGTCCCGAGGGTGATGGTGAAGATTCTGTCGGCCTGTCTTGCAATATTTTGGACAGGGGGTCGGGGCGAAATAAAAAAAAAGAAAAACGATACTTTTTTGTGCTGAAAAATCTTTGTGATTTGTTGGCAAAATCACTATTTTTGTGACTCCAAAAAAAGAACAAAATCACAACGATATGGCTGAAAATAAGAAAATCAAAACCGCACTGGTATCGGTTTATCACAAAGACGGACTGGACGAGATTCTGAAAAAACTGCATGGCGACGGCGTGGAGTTTATATCGACCGGTGGTACACAATCATTTATCGAGTCGCTCGGCATTCCCTGCCGCAGTGTCGAAAGCCTCACGGGCTATCCCTCGATATTGGGCGGCCGCGTGAAAACGTTGCACCCCAAGGTCTTTGGCGGCATACTCAATCGTCGCGAGGTAGAAGGCGACCGGGAGCAGATTGCCGAATATGAAATTCCCGAAATCGACTTGGTTATCGTAGACCTTTATCCCTTCGAGGAGACGGTGGCTTCGGGAGCCGATGAAAGTGCCATCATCGAGAAAATCGATATAGGCGGCATCTCCCTCATTCGTGCCGCTGCCAAAAATTTCAAGGACGTCGTTATCGTTGCTTCCAAGGCACAATACGCTCCTCTGCTCGATATGCTCAACGAGAAAGGTGCCAACTCTTCGCTCGAAGACCGTTACTGGTTTGCCAAGGAGGCATTTGCCGTGTCTTCGGGATACGACACCGCCATATTCAACTATTTCGATGGCGGAAATTACTCGGCCTTCCGTGCCGCCTGCAACGACTCCAAACCGTTGCGTTATGGTGAGAACCCCCACCAGAAAGGATTCTTCTTCGGCAACTTCGACGACATGTTCGAGCAGCTTCATGGCAAGGAAATATCCTACAACAACCTGCTCGACATCGATGCGGCGGTATCGCTCATCTCCGAGTTCGATGAATTGACATTTGCCATACTGAAACACAACAATGCCTGTGGTCTCGCTTCGCGTCCCACGTTGCTCGAAGCCTGGAAAGATGCCTTGGCCGGTGACCCCGTATCGGCGTTTGGCGGTGTGCTGGTGACCAATGCCGTGGTCGATGCCGCTACGGCCGAGGAGATAAACAAACTCTTCTTCGAAGTCATCATCGCTCCCGGTTATGAGCAGGCCGCTCTCGATATTTTCTATCAAAAGAAAAACCGTATCGTGCTTGTGCAGAAAAAAGCACCCGAAGCCACCATACAATTCCGTTCGCTGCTCAATGGCGTGCTGATGCAAGAAAAAGACTTGCACCGGGAGTCGCCCGAGGAGTTGAGACAAATCACCGAAAAAGCTGTGACGCCGGAGGAAATCGAGGACTTGTTGTTTGCCAACAAGATTGTGAAACACAGCAAATCAAACTCTATCGTTTTGGCCAAGGGCAAACAACTCTATGCCAGTGGCGTGGGACAGACGTCGCGCGTCGACTCGCTGCGTCAGGCCATCGAGAAGGCCAAGTCGTTCAATTTCGACCTCAAAGGCGCTGTCATGGCTTCCGATGCTTTCTTCCCCTTCCCCGATTGCGTGGAGATCGCCCACAAGGAAGGCATCGACACGGTAATACAACCCGGCGGCTCGGTACGCGATGACCTTACCATCGACTATTGCAACCAGAACGGCATTGCCATGGTATTTACGGGAATCCGTCACTTCAAACACTAATCTTTTCCAACCTACGACAAAATATGGGATTTTTCTCTTTCAATCAAGAAATAGCCATTGACTTGGGCACGGCCAACACGATTATTCTCTACAACGACAAAATCGTGGTCGATGCCCCTTCCATGGTCGCTCTCGACAACCGCACGGGTAAACTCAAAGCTGTCGGCCATGAGGCACAGGCCATGTATGGCCGCGCCCCCGAAAACATTCGCGTGATACGTCCGTTGCAGAACGGTGTGATTGCCGACTTCAACGCTGCCGAGCAGATGATGCGCGGCATGATGAAGATGGTCTCCATGCGCAACACCCTCTTCTCTTCGTCGCTGCGCATGGTCGTGTGCATTCCGTCGGGCAGTACCGAGGTTGAGATTCGTGCCGTGCGCGACTCTTCGGAGCACGTTGGCGGCCGTGATGTGTATATGATTTACGAGCCGATGGCCGCCGCCATCGGTGTGGGTATCGACGTGGAAGCCCCCGAAGGCAACATGATTGTCGACATAGGAGGCGGTACCACCGAGATTGCCGTCATCTCCTTGGGCGGCATCGTCACCAACAAGTCGATACGCGTGGCAGGAGACGAGTTCAATGAAGACATTCGCGAGTATATGGGTCGCCAGTACAACATCAAGTTGGGCGAACGCACGGCGGAGTTGATAAAAATCAATGTCGGTTCGGCCCTGAACGAGCTCGAAAATCCCCCCGAGGATTATATCGTGCACGGCCCCAACCGCATGACCTCTCTGCCCATGGAGTTGCCGGTAACCTATCAAGACGTGGCGCATTGCATCGAAAAGTCGGTTTCGAAAATCGAAGCCGCCGTGTTGAGCGCCCTCGATTCCACGCCTCCCGAGCTCTATGCCGATATTGTGCGCAACGGTATCTATCTCACCGGTGGCGGGGCATTGCTCCGAGGTCTCGACAAACGTCTCACCGACAAAATCGGCATCGCCTTCCATGTCGCCGAAGACCCCTTGCTCGCTGTTGCCCGCGGAACAGGTATCGCCTTGAAAAATGTCGACAAATTTTCTTTCCTGATGCGCTGATGGTAAAACCGGGACAGACTATTCCGAATGCGTAAACTGTTACAATTCTTCCTGCGACACAGTTCGCTATTTGTCTATCTCTGTTATGCGGCGCTCTGTTTCATTCTGATTATGGGTTTCAACCCTTACCAGCAGAGCGTCTATTTCAGTTCAGCCAGTCGGGTGGCCGGTAGCCTCTATGCTCTCTCGGGAGCCGTTACCGGATACTTCGGATTGCATAAGGCAAACGACGAGCTATTGGCTCAGAACGGTAAGCTCCAAGACGAGCTTGCCGTTCTGCGTAATACTCTTGCGCTGTATCAAGTGCAAGACACGCTTTCGCCGCGGTCGTTGCCGGTGTTGCAAGGTGACACCTCGCATAGGGCCATTGCCCAGGTTATCAATAACAGTATTGCCCGCAAAAACAACTACATCACCATCGATAAGGGAATGCGCGACGGCGTTTTCCCCGAGATGGGGCTCGTCGACCATAACGGCGTCGTGGGGGTCATCTCTTCGGCGTCGGACCATTATGCCGTGGCCCTGTCGTTGCTCAACCCCAATCTGCGCATCAGTTGCAAAATCAAGAACACGCAGCATATCGGTTCATTGGTTTGGGACGGCAATGATATTTCCTGTGCCGGCTTGGAGGAGTTGCCCGAGTACATCGATGTGCAGGTGGGCGACACGGTGGTGACCAGCGGCTATTCGGGCGCATTTCCCGAAGGTCTTGTCGTGGGCTATGTCGAAGATGCCCACAAAGTGAAGAAGAACAATTTCTATGTGCTGACCGTGCGTTTGGCGGCCGATTTCCCGGCCTTGAATTTCGTGCGTGTTGTCGAGCACCGCAAACCGGCCGAACAGGTCCGACTCGAAGAGGAGGTGCAGCATTATGAATAAACATCGGTTATGGCGCATGGCCGGCGCCCTCTTCATTGTCCTGTTGCAGATACTCATGTGCAACCGCATCGCCCTGTGGGGCGTTGCCACCCCCTTTGTCATAGTGTATCTTTTCTTGAAGATGCCATCGGGCGTGAAACCACATTTGGCGATGACTGTCGCATTCTTTGTCGGCCTTCTTGTCGATTTGTTTACCAACACGCCGGGCGTATATGCCCTGGCCTCGGTCACGGTGGCATTCCTGCACAACCCCTTGCTCATGCGTATCCAGTACCGCGACCGGGGTGAGGAACGCTATGTGCCCTCTATGGCCACACTGGGCGTGTGGCGGTATGCCCTTTTTGCTTTTCTGCTGACGCTGATTTTCTGCATCGTACTCTTCTGCGTCGAGTCCTTCTCGTTCTTTGCTCCGGCATTTTTGGCGGCGCGCATTGTGAACAGTACGCTGTTGACGCTTATTGTCATATTGGTTGTCGATTTGCTGATGGAGAAAAAATAGTGAGAAAAAATTATACTTACGAACGGCGCAAATATATCATCGGGGGATTTATGCTCCTGGTCATTCTCTTTTATGTTTCCCGTTTGTTCTCGCTGCAAGTGCTCGACAACGAGTACAACCAGTTGGCCGACAACAATGCCATCTTCACCCGCATACAATATCCGTCTCGCGGTCTTATTTATGACCGCAACGGCCGTTTGGTGGTCGACAACCAGCCCGCCTATGATCTCATGGTTATCCCCCGCGAAGTGCAACCTTTCGATACCCTCGATTTCTGCCGCACGCTGGGCATTACCCGTCAGGAGTTTGACGAACGCTGGAACAACATGCGCAACCGTCGGCTCAATCCCGGATATTCTTCGTTCTCGCCCCAACGATTTTTCACCCGACTTACGGTCGAGGAGTATGGACACTTGCAGGAAAAACTCTATCGTTATCCCGGATTCTTCATTCAGAACCAGTCGATACGGCGCTATAACTACGATGTGGCGGCCAATGTCCTGGGAAACATACGCGAAGTCTCCGAACAGGAATTGCGCAACGACAGCTATTACGTCCAAGGTGACTATACGGGCGATTTGGGGATAGAGAAATCTTATGAGAGTTATCTCCGTGGCGAGAAAGGGCAGGAGGTCTTCCTCCGCAACGCCTACGGCCGCATCAAAGGACGATACGAGGACGGGGCTTTCGACCGCGAGGCTGTGCCCGGCAAGAACCTGACCCTCTCCATCGACATCGAGTTGCAGCAATATGGCGAGATGCTCATGCAGAACAAGGTGGGAGCCATCGTGGCCATAGAGCCTTCGACCGGGGAGATTCTCGCACTGGTGTCGAGCCCCACCTACAAACCCTCGTTGCTCACCGGCCGCGAGCGGGGTCGCAATTATGCACAACTTTTTGAGAATCCCTACAAGCCGCTTTATGACCGTTCCATCATGGCCACATATCCGCCCGGTTCTACCTTCAAGCCCACGCAGGCGCTTATTTTCCTGCAAGAAAAGGTGGTGTCGCGTTACACGGCCTATCCTTGCAACATGGGTTTCTATGCCCGAGGCATTAAGGTGGGGTGTCATGCCCACGAGTCGCCCATCTCGGTCGTCCCGGCCCTGTCGACCTCGTGCAATGCCTATTTCTGTTACGCGTTCAGGTCGATGATTGATAATCTCGATAAGTACGGCACCACTTATGATGCCTTCGAAACCTGGAAGAAGTATGTCGTCGACATGGGTTATGGCTACCGCCTCGGAGTCGATATGCCGGGGGAGAGCCGCGGATTTATCCCCAACAGCGATTTTTATGGCAAGATTTATGGCTCCAAAGGGTGGAAGGGCATCACGGTGATTTCGGTATCCATAGGCCAAGGCGAAGTCTTGGCTACGCCTTTGCAGATTGCCAATTTGGGAGCGACCATAGCCAACCGGGGATATTATTTCACCCCCCATGTCGTGAAATCGGTGCAAGATACCTACTTGGGCGATGAGTATACCACTCCGCATTATGTGGGGGTCGACCCGGCCTATTACGAGATGGTTGTTGAGGGCATGCGCATGTCGATGGTGAAAGGTACCTGTCGCATCGGCGAAATTCCCGGGGTGGAGGCATGTGGCAAGACCGGTACGGCACAGAACCCCCATGGCGACGACCACTCGGCATTTATGGGCTTTGCCCCGCGGGAGAATCCGCGCATTGCCATTGCCGTCTATGTCGAGAATGCCGGTTGGGGGGCCACCTACGGTGTGCCCATCGGCAGCCTGATGATGGAAAAATATTTGAATGGCGAAATCGCTCCTTCGCGCAAATGGCTCGAAGAGCGCATGCTCAACGCCAACACGATGATTCAAGAGGAGGAAGAAGAGAATGTCGCGCAGGAATAATGTTTGGTATTCGCTCGACTGGTACACGGTCGCGCTTTATCTCTTGCTGGTCTTTTGTGGCTGGATAAGCATCTATGCGGCCAGTTACGATTATGAGACGACGTCGACGATATTCAGCCTCGACACCCGTTCGGGCAAACAGCTGTTGTGGATTTTGCTCTCGCTGGTTATCGCCTTCTGTCTGCTCATGACCGAGCCGCGCACGTTTGTTTCGCTTTCCTATCCGCTCTATATTGTCTTTATCCTGCTGCTGGTCGTCACCATTTTTGTCGCGCCCGACATCAAGGGCTCCCATTCGTGGCTTGTCTTGGGCCCCGTGAGTTTGCAGCCCGCCGAGTTTGCCAAGTACGGTACCGCCCTGGCGTTGGCCAAGATGCTCGATAATTATGATTTCGACCTTCGACGGCCGTTGCACTTTTTCAAGGCATGCGCCCTGATTCTTTTCCCGGTGCTGCTTATCCTGTTGCAAAGCGAGACCGGCTCGGCGCTGGTCTATCTTTCACTCATCTGTATCCTTTACCGGGAGGGCATGAGCGGCATTTTCCTGTTTGCCGCCTTTTGCGCCGTCGTCTATTTTATCTTGGCCGTCAAGTATTCGTCGCTCGAATGGCTGGGAACGCCGGTGGGCGAGTGGGTGGTGCTGACCCTCATTCTTTTGGTGCTGGCCTATATGGTCTCGTCCTATTTGCGCAATTCGCGCTTTTTCTACATTTCGTTGTTCACGACACTTGTGGTGCAAGCCATAGCGGCCGTCGTTTCTTGTTATTTCTATCCGTTCAACCTGCTCTATGTGGTGTGGCCGCTTCTGATGGTGGCCATTGTGGTTGCGGGCGGACTTTATTTCAAAACCTTGCAGCGCAAGTTGTGGATTGCCGTGGTCTTCGCGTTGCTGTCGTGCGTGTACTTGGAATCGGTCGATTATGTCTTTACCGATGTCCTCGGGCAACACCAGCGCACCCGCATCGAAGTGGCCTTTGGCCTGAAAGAGGACCCGATGGGCGTGGGCTACAATGTCAACCAGTCGAAGATAGCCATTGGTTCGGGGGGATTCTGGGGCAAAGGTTTCCTCGAAGGTACGCAGACCAAGTTGCGCTATGTGCCCGAACAGGATACCGACTTTATCTTTTGCACCATAGGTGAGGAGCAGGGCTTTTTCGGCGCGTCGGCCGTATTGATACTCTTTGCCCTGTTACTGGTGCGCATCATACAACTTTCCGAGCGTCAGCGTACCGTTTTCGGCCGTGTCTATGGCTATTGCGTGGCCGCCATCATCTTTTTCCACCTGGCGGTGAATATCGGCATGGTTATCGGGGTGTTGCCCGTTATCGGCATTCCTTTGCCCTTTTTCAGCTACGGGGGGTCTTCGCTTTGGGGATTCACCATTCTGCTCTTTACCCTGCTCTGCATCGACGCTTCCCGCGGCGATAGTTTCTGAGGGATTCTTGCCCCGCTTCATTCGGGAATGAGAATAATCCGCAGTCGCGCTTTTAAAACAACAAGGGCTTCGATGTGTCATCGAAGCCCTTGTAAATATGGGGAAGATGGAGTCGCTTAGAGAATGCCTTGGGCCATCATGGCTTTGGCCACTTTCATGAAGCCGGCTACGTTGGCACCCTTTACATAATTTACATAACCGTCGGGTTGTGTACCGTATTTTACGCATTGGGTGTGAATGTCGTACATGATTTGTTTCAGACGGGCGTCGACTTCTTCTTTGGTCCAGCTCAGTTTGATGGAGTTCTGCGTCATTTCAAGACCGCTCACCGATACGCCACCGGCGTTGGCGGCTTTACCCGGAGCGTAGAGAATCTTGGCTTTGAGGAACTCTTCGATGGCTTCGGGGGTCGAGGGCATGTTGGCGCCTTCCGATACGGCGAAGCAACCGTTGGCCAAGAGGGCGCGTGCATCGTCACCGTCGATTTCGTTCTGGGTGGCCGAAGGCATGGCGATGTCGCATTTCTCGTTCCAGGGACGTGCACCTTCGACATATTTGCAACCGTATTTCTCGGCATATTCGCGGATACGGCCACGGTAGATGTTTTTCAATTCGAAGATGTAGGCCAGTTTCTCGGCGTCGATGCCATCGGGGTCGTAGATGTATCCGTTGCTGTCGGACATGGTGATGACTTTGGCTCCGAGGCTGATGAGTTTTTCTACGGTGTATTGGGCTACGTTACCCGAACCCGATACGGCTACCACTTTGCCTTTGATGTCGATGTTGCGGGTTTTCAGCATTTCGAGCAGGAAGTAAACGTTTCCGTAACCCGTGGCTTCGGGACGAATGAGCGAACCGCCGAATTCGAGACCTTTTCCGGTGAATGTTCCGGTATTTTCACGGGCCATCTTCTTGTACATGCCATACATGTAACCTACTTCGCGGCCACCTACTCCGATGTCACCGGCGGGAACGTCGGTTTGCGGGCCGATGTGACGCCACAGTTCGGCGATGAAGGCTTGGCAGAAACGCATGATTTCTCCGTCGGATTTGCCGCGCGGGCTGAAATCGGAACCCCCTTTGCCACCACCCATGGGAAGGGTCGTCAGCGAGTTCTTGAAGGTTTGCTCGAAAGCAAGGAATTTCAAAATCGAGAGGTTTACCGATGAGTGGAAACGGATACCGCCTTTGTACGGGCCAATGGCGTTGTTATGTTGAATACGGTACCCCATGTTGGTTTGCACTTGACCTTTGTCGTCGACCCAGGTGACACGGAACGAGAAGATGCGGTCGGGAATGCAAAGACGTTCAATCAAGTTGTAACGGTCGAACTCGGGGTGTTCGTTGTAAGCTTCTTCAATGGTACTCAGCACTTCCGAAACGGCCTGATGGTATTCGGGTTCGTTGGGAAAGCGTCTTTTCAAATCGCTTAATACTTTTTGGGCATTCATTGTAATTTATAATTAAAAGTGAAAAATAAATTTCATTCTTTATGTATTCGGGTGGTTTTTCCCGCTTTTTTGTTTTCCTGCCGCAAAGATAACATAAAGGAAAGGAAAAAATCAAATGTTTTGATAAGAAAATTGACAAATAGCTGCAAAAAAAATTTTTTTCTTACAAAAAGACGTATTTTTATTCCTTTGTTTAGATTTTTGACAACTGTTCCCGATGTGGCGCAAGGGTGGGTAGATGGGGCAAAATGAGGTTGGAAGGTGTCGCAAGGGCGTTTCTTGTTATCTTGTGCAATGCAAATGTTTTTCTTTTGCAGCTCTTTCCCGAAAAATCATTACTTTTGCGTATTCGCAACCAGAATGTAGTAAAAATGGCTCTCACTCTTTTCCCGCCCCGCCGCATCGACGGCCGGGTTCTGCTCCCTTCGTCGAAAAGCATTTGCAACCGGGCGTTGATTTTGAACGCGCTCTCGGGGAGTCCTATGCCCATAGGCAATCTTTCCGACTGTGACGACACCCGCGTCATGGTGAGGGCTTTTGAGAGTGATGGCCCCGATTTTGATATTATGGCAGCGGGAACCGCCATGCGGTTTCTCACGGCCTATCTGTCGCAGTGCACGGGCGTGTGGACGATAACCGGTTCGGAGCGCATGCGGCACCGCCCCATCAGGCTGCTGGTCGATGCCCTGCGCTCGTTGGGCGCCTGCATCGAATATCTGGGCGAGGAGGGCTTCCCGCCCTTGCGCATCGAGGGAAAGCCGCTTCGCGGCGGAGACTTGACGTTGAGCGCCGGGGTCAGCTCGCAATATATCTCGGCGTTGCTCATGATTGCCCCCTATATGCAAGAGGGGCTCTCGCTTACCCTCACCGGGACAATGATTTCGAAACCCTATATTGCCATGACCCTTGCCATGATGCGCCATTGGGGGGTAGGAAGCCGATGGGAAGGAAATCGCATCGTGGTGGCACCGGGCGCCTACAAGCCCTTGGCTTTCACCGTGGAGTCCGATTGGTCGGCCGCCTCCTATTGGTATGAAATGGTTTCGCTCACTCCCGGTGCGGTTGTGGAGCTCCCCGGTTTGCAACGCGAAAGCGTGCAGGGCGATGCCCGTGTGGCCGATTTCTACGCGGCTTTGGGGGTTGATACCGAATTTACGGCCGACGGTGTGCGTTTGCGTCACACCGGGCAAACCACGACGGCACCTTTGTTGTTGGACCTTACCGACCAGCCCGATTTGGCCCAGACCCTCGTGGTTACTTGTGCCTTGTTGCAACGGCCATTCCGTTTCACCGGATTGCAATCACTCAAAATAAAGGAGACCGACCGCATTGCCGCCTTGAAATGCGAACTGGCCAAGCTCGGCTATCCGATTGTCGACAGCGACGATTCGGTCCTTTCCTGGGACGGCCGCCGTGCCGATGCCGTAGGCCACCCGGCCATCGACACCTATGACGACCACCGCATGGCCATGGCATTTGCCCCGGCAGCCATGTTCTTTCCCGGTCTCGAAATCAGGAATCCCGAGGTGGTGAGCAAGTCCTATCCGGCATTCTGGGACCATTTGCGTCAGGTAGGTTTCGACGTACGGACACTCAAATGAATATCTGCCGATGATGGGACTTGTATATATCACCCTTTCCATACTGCTCCTCGGAGTCGTGTGTTACCTTTATGAACGCAAGCAGCGGAAAAAACGTCCGACGTTGCCCGAACCTGAGTCGCCCGACCGCCCGTCGGCTCCTGCCTCCGAATGTTGCGGCCGGCACTTGGTGTGTGAGAAAGAGGCCCTGCTGCTCGATGCGAGTCGTGGCATCGTTTATTACGACGACGAGGAACTCGACCGTTATGCCGGTCGGCCGGCCGATGCTTTCACGCCCGAAGAAACGCGCGAATTTGAAGAGGTCTTTTATACGCTCCGCCCCGAAGACGTGACCGGTTGGCTGCACAGTTTGCAACGGAGGGGCATAAACCTGCCCGATACGCTCGAAGCCGAAGCGTGGCTCATCGTGCGGGAGCAGCGCGAACAAAAAGCCTCGGGAGGAAAATCACAAACTCGATAGAACGACGATGACATTCGACATCTTGCAATATGCGTTTCTCCGTCATGCCTTGTGGGCCGTGTTGCTCATAGGCGTGGCCGGTGGGATTATAGGCACTTATATCGTGACCCGCCGCATGGTCTTTATCACGGGAGGCATCACCCATGCCTCGTTCGGAGGGCTTGGCATTGGCCTGTATCTCGGCATCAGTCCCACGCTGGGGGCATTGTTGTTTGCCGTGGGGGCCGCGCTCGGGGTGGGGTGGCTCTCCCGCCGCGGGACGGTGCGCGAAGACTCTGCCATAGCCTCCCTGTGGGCGTTGGGTATGGCGGTGGGCATCATCTGCATCTTCAAGACGCCGGGCTATGCGCCGGGTCTCAATGAATTCCTTTTCGGCAATATCCTTACGGTGACTTCGGCCGATTTGGCATGGTTTGCCCTTTATACGGCCCTTTTGTTGCTGCTCTTTCTCTTCTTTTATCGCCCCCTTCTGGCCGTGGCTTTCGATCACGATTTCGCTTCGACGCGGCGGTTGCCCGTACGGCTTATCGACTATGCCATGGTGATTATGGTCTCGCTCTGTGTGGTTCTGACCATTCGTCTGGTGGGCATCATGTTGCTGCTTTCGATGCTCACCATTCCGCAGATGACGGTCGAGCTTTTTACCCGTCGTTACCGCACCATCATGCTCGCCTCGGGCCTTCTTACCGTTGTGGGCGGGGTCGTGGGCCTGTGGTTGGCCTACGTCCTTGATGTGCCGGCCGGAGCCTGCATCGTGTTCTTCCTGATAGCCCTCTATGCGGTCACCCGTTTGGGACGCTCGCTGATCCTGCATTTCCAACGGCGATAAATGGCTTGTCGAAGCAATAAAATGGTCGATTTGCAGTTATAGTATTAAGATGAAATCGGGCTGCGTTTTCAATCTTCGGCTTTTTTTTCAGCACATGGGAATCGGACTGTTCCTCGTGCTGTCGCTTGCGTCGTGTTCGACACAGAAAAACACGCGCGCCAATCGCTTTTATCATGCCTTTACCACCCGCTACAACGTTTACTTCAACGGCATCACCAGTTTTGAGGAACAACTCGATGCGATGCAGACCGGTTATGAAGATAATTTCACCCATCTCTTGCACATGCACCCGGTCTCGGCCTATGGCGTCCCCACCGACCCACAGCCCAAGGGCGATTTTTCGAGGGCTTTGGAGAAGAGTCAAAAGGCCATACGGCAACATTCCATGCAGAAGCCTCCGAAACGTGACCGGAAGAAGATGAACAATCCCGCTTATCGGGAGTATGTCAAGCGGGGCGAGTTCAATCCGTTTATACACAACGCCTGGGTGTTGATGGGAAAATCGCAATTCTATCAAGGCGATTTCCTGGGGGCGCTGGCCACCTTTATCTACATCACCCGGCACTTTCCCTGGAACAGTGAGTTGATGGCCGATGCCCGCATCTGGACGGCCCGTTGTTATCTCGAACTCGGTTGGCTCTACGAGGCCGAAGACGCTTTGCTCAAAGTATCGAAGGAATATACCCTCACCGGCGACGCCAAGCAGTGGTATGCCACCGTGTATGCCGACTATCTGATACGCACCGGTGCCTATGCCGAAGCCATACCTTATCTCAAAGAGGCTCTCGGCATGGCCGACGGGCATAGCCAAAAAATACGCATGACCTTCCTCTTGGCCCAGTTGCAAGCCAAGACCGGCGACAAGGCCGGGGCTTATCGCTCCTATCAGTCGGTCATCAAGATGAACCCGACTTTCCGCACCGAGATGAATGCCCGCATCAACCAGACCGAGGTCTTTACCGGCAGCGACATGTCGAAAATCGAGAAACGTCTCCGGCGCTTGGCCCGTAATTATAAAAATCGCGATTACCTCGACCAAATCTATTACGCCTTGGGTAACCTTTACCTCTCGCGCGGCGACACGGCCAAGGCCATCGAGAACTATGTGACGGCGGCCGAGAAAAGTACGCGGCGGGGCGTGGAGCTGGCCATCAGCCAACTGACGCTCGGTGGCATCTATTTCGACCGGCGGGAATACACCAAGGCGCAACCCTGTTATGCCGAAGCCCTGCCGTTGGTCGATGAGAGCTATCCCGATTATGAAAATCTCATGCGGCGGTCGACCGTGCTCGATGAGCTTTCGGTCTATGCCGGGAACGTAGAGCTGCAAGACAGTTTGCAGCGGGTGGCCGCCATGCCCGAAGAGGAACGCAACCGACACATACAGAAGATTATCGACGACCTCATTGCCGCCGAAGAACAGGCCGCCGAGGAGGCGCGGCGGGCTGCGCTCCTGGCCGAGCAGGAGGCCAACGCTCCGCAACTCGACCAGATACAGCAGGTCACGACGCCCACCATGCCCGGCGGAAGCACGTCGTGGTATTTCTACAACACCTCCCTGATTACGGCCGGTAAATCGGAGTTCCAGCGCAAATGGGGACGCCGCAAGCTCGAAGACGACTGGCGGCGCAGCAACAAGGCATCGTTTTCCCAAGCCGATATTACCGAGGGCGCGGACGACGAATATGCTTCCGACGACGGTACCCTCGTCGATGAGGAGGCTGCCGCCGAGGCCGATACCTCCTCTTATAGCAACGACCCGAAAGATCCCCGCTTTTACCTTCAACAACTGCCCTTTACCGAGGAGGCGATTACCGCCTCGAACGAGATTATCGCCGACGGCCTCTTCAACATGGCCATGATACTCAAAGACCGCCTCGAAGACATGGAGGCCGCCATGGCCAACTTCGATGAGCTCGACCGGCGTTTCCCCGACAATGATTATCGCCTCGAAGCCTATTACAACTGCTATCTGATAGGCATGCGCATCGGCGACGAGGCCATGGCCGAACGGTACAAGCAACGTATTTTGGCCGATTTCCCCGATAGCAAATATGCCGTGGCGCTGGCCGACCCCAATTATCTCGACAACCTGCGTCGCATGGATTTGGTGCAGGATTCGCTTTACATGGCGGCCTACGATGCCTATTTGGGCGGAGAGAACACTCGCGTGCATGCCTTGTATGACTACACCCGCACGACCTATCCGCTCTCGAAGTTGATACCCAAGTTCATGCTCATCGATGCGCTCTCTTATGTCAATGAGGGAAACATCGATGCCTTCAAGACCGGCCTGAAAGCCTTGCTCGATGCCTATCCCTCCGAAGATGTGAGCACCTTGGCCTCGGATATGCTCAAAGGCGTGGCACAGGGACGCGAGGTCGTTTCGGGAGCTGCCCGCAGCGATATATGGAGCGTGCGCCTGGGACAGACCGGCGAAGACGGTGAAGCCTTGGCCGATACCACGCGCCAAGAGGCTCCGTTTGTGGCCGACCCCGACGTCCCCCACCTCTTGGTGCTGGTCTATCCCACCGGAAGCATCGAGGCCAACCTGTTGCTTTTCAATATTGCCAAATACAACTTCGCACACTTCATTATTCGCGATTTCGACCTCGAAATAATGAGCTTTAACGAAATAAGTATGTTAGTTGTCAAAGGTTTTTATACCTTTGACGAAGTGTCGCAATATCGTCGCATGTTGAGCGCCCCCGACGGTGTACCGATGCCCGAGGGCGTGCGGCCGGTGATGATAAGCGAGCAGAATTTCAGATTGCTTGTCGAGGGACATTCCTTTGAGGAGTATTTCGAGTTTGTTGAAGAAAATCAAATCTTGCAATATGAAGAGTGAAACCCTGCTTTGGGCCGATGACGAGGTCGATTTGCTGAAACCCCATATTCTTTTCCTCCGTCAGAAGGGATATGAAGTCGTCACCGTGAATAACGGTCTCGACGCCCTCGACCGGGTGAAGAAGGAGCACTTCGACCTGATAATCCTCGACGAGAACATGCCGGGGCTGAGCGGGCTCGAAACGCTCACCCGCATGAAGGAGGTGGCTCCCCATGTCCCGGTCATCATGATTACCAAGAGTGAGGAGGAGGACATCATGAATCAGGCCATCGGCAACAAGATTGCCGATTATCTCATCAAGCCCGTCAATCCCAACCAGATTTGGCTGTCGATAAAGAAAAATCTTTATGGTCGCGAAATCATCTCCGAAGAGACGTCGAGCGGTTACCAGCAGGAGTTTTCCCGCATCAGCATGCAGATAAACGGTTCACTCTCGTGGAACGACTGGTATGACGTGTACCGCAAACTGGTCTTTTGGGAACTCGAACTCGAACAGACCGGCGGACATCTCAAAGAGATGCTGCTCATGCAGAAAAACGATGCCAACTCGGCCTTTGCCAAATATGTCAAGCGCAACTACGAGAAATGGCTCTCGGGCGAGGAACACCCGCTGATGAGCCATGAGCTCTTCAAGCAGCGGGTCTTCCCGTTGCTCGATAACGGAGAGAAGGTCTTTGTCGTGCTCATCGACAACTTCCGCCTCGACCAGTGGCGGGTGTTGCGCCCCTTGTTATCGGACTATTTCATGATGGAGGAGGAGCTCTATTTCAGTATTCTCCCCACGGCCACGCAATATGCCCGCAATGCGATTTTCTCGGGATTGCTCCCCGATAAAATCGCTTCGCTCTTTCCCGACCTTTGGGTCGACGAAGATTCGGAAGAGGGCAAGAACCTCAACGAGGCGCCTCTCATAGGCACGTTGCTCGACCGTTACCGCAAGCGTTATACCTATTCCTATAATAAAATCAACGACTCTTCTTTTGGCGAAAAACTCTTGCGCGACTTTGCCCATTTCGACCGGTACGACCTCAATGTGTGCGTGCTCAATTTCATCGACATGCTTTCGCATGCCCGCACCGATTCGAAGATGATACGCGAGCTGGCCGGCACCGATGCGGCCTATCGGTCGCTCACCGAGTCGTGGTTCCGGCATTCTCCCGCATTGGAGATTTTCAAGAAAATCGCCGAGAAGGGCTACAAGGTGATTCTCACCACCGACCACGGTACCATCTCGGTCGACAATGCGGTGAAGGTCGTTTCGGACCGCAACACCAATACCAATCTGCGCTACAAGGTGGGAAAGAACATGACCTATAATCCCAAGCAAGTGTATGAAATAAAGGCTCCCGCACGGTTCGGGTTGCCCTCGCCCAACGTCAGTTCGGCCTACATCTTTGCCACCAATCACGATTTCTTTGCTTATCCCAATAATTATAACTACTATGTGAGCTATTACAAAGACACTTTCCAGCACGGAGGCATCTCCATGGAGGAGATGATGGTGCCGCTTGTTACGCTCACACCCAAAAAATAAGTCAATCATGGCACAATTTACCATACACCATCTCGATGAGATACGTCAGGTTGCCCGCGCCTTTATCGACGCGATGGGCGATAGTACCGTTTTTGCCTTCCGCGGGACGATGGGTGCCGGAAAGACGACGTTCATCAAGGCCCTCTGCGAAGAACTCGGTGTCGACGATGTCATCAACAGTCCCACGTTTGCCATCATCAATGAGTATGGTCCCACGACCGACGGACGTTCGATTTATCATTTCGATTTTTATCGCATCAACAAACCCGAGGAGGCATTCGATTTCGGGTATGAAGATTACATTTACAGCGACGCCCTCTGCTTCATCGAGTGGCCCGAGAAAATCGAGGAGCTTCTGCCGCCCGACACTGTCGATGTCTACATCGAGGAGCAGCCCGACGGGTCGAGACGCGTCACGATGATTCAGTCTTAGAAAATCAGTCCGCCCTATGCCGTTGCGAGTGGCCACCTATATCGTCTTTTTCCTGTTTCTCCTCTCCGGAACCCTTTCGGTGGGGGCGGCGGTGTGCCGGTGGCGCTGGTTTTTCGAGACGCAGAACAGCCGCCTGATGATTCGTTTCTTTGGCCGGCGCGGCGCGCGCATTTTTTACCTGTTCCTGGGTATTTTTGTTTGGGCTATGGCCTATGTGATTTATCGGGACCATGACCTGTTCTGACAACTTCGTCGCTTGATTTTACGACAAGAGCGGCCGCCCGATAAGGCGGCCGCTCTTGTCATATGGGGAGGAGGGTTATTCGGTTATTTGCAGACAAGCCTTGCCCTCTGCCGTGCGGGCGATGTAGAATCCGGTCGGCAGGTCGACGATGTCACCTGCGCGGTAGCGACCCGCCAGGCTTCCGTTCAAGGTATAGATGTCGACCGTGTCGACCTGCATGCCTTTTATGACAAGCCGTTTGTCGGCCAGGTAGATGCGCACTCCTTCGAGGGTCGGTACCTGCAAGCCCGAGGCTTCGGTAACAACCAAGGTTCCGCTGATGTACCGGGTGAATACATAACAGTCGTCTTCGCCGCCGCTGACGGTGATTTCATAATATCCGGCGGGCGAGGAGAGGGAGGCATCGAGGCATTGGGCTACCGGAGCCACGTCGATGCACGAAGCATCGTCGCCGTTGACAAATCCGCTGTATGACAGGGTAAAGAGCGGATTGGGTTCGCCCTCTTCACGCACGGCGTTGTCGACGCTCACGCTCAACGGCGCTTTCTCGATGGAGAGGGTTATCTCTTCCGATTCACCGGCCGAGAAGAAGGCGCTCTCTTCCTGATAGGCTTTCAGCGTGGTCGTTCCGCTCTTGATGATGACGATTTTGCCGTTTACGAAGTCGGCAATGGTCGGGTCGGCGATTTCAAAATGCACGAGGCTTTCGGCGTTGTTCGACGAGAAGGTCGGGGCGAATGGCAGGTCGCCATATCGCAAGTCTGAAATTTCGTCGAGCGTGATGTGCGTTTTCCCTTTGACCAGCAAGGTGCCTCCGACATATTGGGCAAAGTCGTAGCAGTCATCTTCGCCGCCGCTGATGACGATGTCGTAATAACCGCCGGGCGAGAGGGCGTCGGCCTCGCAGGAGGCGATGGGCAGGACGTCGAGGCAGGAGGTGTCTTCGCCGTTGATGAACCCGCTGAACGAGAGTTCAAACTCGGGATTCTCCTCGCCCTCGATGCGCACGGCGTTGGCCACGCTCACGCTCAGGGGCGCTTTGCCGATGGTGAAGTCGAGGGCTTCCGA